>NZ_AKIS01000160.1:0-23902 GCF_000277005.1 Pontibacter sp. BAB1700
GCCTAGAGGCACATACAGTAGCGGCCAGAGTCCGCCAGATAGCTCACACTCGCGGCACGCGAGCGAGGGCGGCAGAATATCATGTGCACGATTCGGACAGGTCGCGACCTGTCCCTACATTCTACCTTACTTCACTAACCCTACCCGGAATTTTCTGCCTTTGATCTTTCCAGTCGAAAGCGCCTCTACAATCTCCTGTGCACGATCGGCAGGTATAGCCACATAGCTGGCTTTGTCCTGCACCTCTATGCGACCGATTTGGTCAGCTTTGAGTCCGGCGGCGGCAATCAGAGCACCCACAATATCGCGTGGGCTTAGCTTGTCTTTTCTACCTGCATTGATATGAAGGGTGGCAAAGGCTTCGGTGGATTCCGGTTCAGCTTTCTCAACGCGTGCAGTGAGTTCAGCGGTATTCAGCCATTCATCCATGCGCACCAGGCCCCAGTCACGCAGCTTTTGCTCGTCGCGGGTGGTGGCGAAGGTATAGACCTCGCCGCCTCGACCGGCACGGCCAGTGCGTCCGCTGCGGTGCAGGTAGGCGGCTTCGTCGTCTGGCAGTTCGTAGTGGATGATGTTTTTGAGCGCGGCAATATCGAGTCCGCGGGCTGCGAGGTCGGTGGCGACCAGTACCTGCGTAGTCCCATTGCGGAAAAGCGTCATGGCCTTGTCGCGGTCCTGCTGCTCCATGCCGCCGTGCAGGGAACGGGCTCCAAAGCCGTGCCTGGCCAGCATGGCCGCCACATCGTCGGAGGCACCACGCGTGTTGCAAAACACGACCGTACCTGCCGGGTTTATGCTTTGTAACAGATGCAGCAAGGCTTGCTGCTTGTCCGGTTGTGTAACTTTTATACCTGTTAGCCGCACCTGATCAGGTATAGCGTTTGGCGACACCTGCACAAACTGCGGGTTCTTGAGCGAGTCCGTAATCAGTGTCTTTACCTCCTCGGGCATGGTGGCCGAGAAAAGGACTGCCTGTCGTTTCTTAGGTATAGCCTCCAGTATCTGATCAATTTCATCAGCAAATCCCATTTCCAGGAGCTTATCGGCTTCGTCGAGCACCAGCATGCGAACCTGACCAAAATCAACGGTCTGGCGGTAGAGGTGATCCGTTAAGCGACCGGGTGTACCCACCAGTACCTGGGGCGGAAAAGCCAGCGAGGCCCGCTCCTGAGAAAAAGAATGTCCGCCGTAAAAAGCGCTGATCTTAAGGTTATCAATCTTCTGAGCGAGTTGCTTTAGTTCATGACGTACCTGTACAGCCAGCTCGCGGGTGGGCACCAGCACAAGCGCTTGAATTACCTGCTTGTTTGTATCGATCTGCTGCAAAAGCGGCAAACCGAAAGCTGCTGTTTTTCCGCTGCCTGTCTCGGCCTGTCCGGCTACGTCCTGCCCTTTGAGAAGCGGGGGTATTGCGGCAAGTTGTATGGGAGTAGGAGTGTGAAATTCTAACTCAGCAAGGCGCTCTAACAGCGCAGGGGAGAGTCCCAGTTGATCAAAAGAAGCCATAGGCATGCGTACGTGAAGCGCAAAGGTACGGATTCCAATATATCCCATCTCCTATTTTTTCAGTAAGAAGATTATGGCAAACGATTACAAAAGGATAAAGAAGCTGACGTATTGGTTACTTTTTCTAGTGCTACTGGTCTATGTGCTGGTGGAGGCACGGGAGTTTCTATATCCTTTGGTAATGGCCTTGCTGTTTGCCTACTTGCTATACCCAGTCGTGAAGCAATTGGAAAAATGGGGCATTCCCCGGCTGCTGGCCAACTTTGCGACCATTATTACTGCCATGGCCCTTTTTGCCGGGCTGATGGTACTACTCTACAAGCAGCTCTCGGTATTCCTGACAGATTTTCCAGAATTGAAAGAAAAGGCCCTGCTCAACATCGATCAGTTGCAAGCGCATATTGACCGGAAGTTTGGCGATGACAACCAGTCCAACGAGCGCTGGCTTCGCCTTCAGGTGAACAATGCGCTTGACCTGAGTGGTTCAGCCATTGCTGAGATATTGCTGGCTACTACTAGTACCATTACTAAGTTTGCCTGATGCCGGTGTATATTTTCCTGATGCTTTACTACCGAAATAAATTCGAGAGCTTTTTGTTGAAAGCATTGCCTTCGCATCGACACGGAAAGGTCAAGGTGATGATCGATGAGGTATCAGATGTAACAAAGCACTATATGGGAGGAGTAGTGATCGTTATCCTGATCCTCTGCGTTATCAACTCGACCGGCCTGCTCATTATCGGTGTGGAGTATGCCATCCTGTTGGGGATCGTGTCTGCCTTCATCAACTTCATCCCTTATTTTGGCACGCTGATCGGTGGCGCCATTCCGCTGCTTTATACCTTGGTGGTGCAGGGAGATCCGCAGAAAACCCTTGCCGTACTGCTCTTCTTTCTGGCTGTGCAGTTCACAGAAAACAATATCCTCACACCCAATATCACGGGCAGCCGGGTGAACATCAATCCACTCTTCACGATCCTTAGTATTATTATAGGAGGTATGCTATGGGGGCTACCGGGGATGTTTGTGGCGGTGCCAATTGTAGGTATGTTCAAAATATACTTTGATCACACCCCCGAGCTGCAAGCCTTTTCGTTTTTGCTGGGAACAGATGGCACAGAAGAACATTCACTCACAATAGACAAAATTCTCCGTTTCCTGCATCTCAGGAAGTAAATACTGACTGCTTTAGTGCTCTTCTTTTCTTTTTAAAATAAGCAAAACAAAGCAAGCTTCAGGAGGTTACTTTTGCAAGTACTCCTGTATTAATCTTTGAAGAGATTCAGGCATAATTTATGCTGCAGCGCATGCAACTCTTTACAGGTTTAGGGCGTCTTCTCTATAGTCCTGTTATCCAACATCTTTTTAATTTAGCCAAGGTTTGTCTACCTCTATCATCACCGCATTTTTCAAGCGCCGCATTGCACAGCCTGTGCTTAACCTGCTCCGTCAGGGTATGACGCCGCATAAGCTGGCTGTTACGGTTGCGCTCGGTTCTGTGGTCGGTATACTGCCAGCCCTGGGCGTTACGACGGTGATGGGAACTGCCCTTGCTGCCCGTTTCAGGCTAAACATCGCCGCCACGGTACTTGTAAGTTACCTGGTACACCCGCTACAGCTGTTACTGATCATCCCATTTATCAAGATGGGCATTTTCATGTTTGGGCTGGATGAGCTGAAGCTGACGCTTGATGAGATGATAGCGATGTTCAAAATGGACTGGCTCGCTGCACTGAATAAACTTTGGATAGCCAACTTAGCAGCTGTATCAGCCTGGGCTATACTGGCTGTACCTGTGGGAGGGATGCTCTACCTGACGTTACTTCCCTTGCTTAAGCGGGTTATGCCCAAACCAACAACCACAGTCTTTGAGGTTCCTGAAGTTGTAGAAGCTGTACCAGAGCATCAGGCCTAGCTACTTGCGTACACGCGACGGTGGATAGCCAAAGTGCTTTCGGAATGCAGTCGTGAAATGGTTTGCATGGCTGTAACCTAATAATTCGGCCACTTGAGCCACGTTTTTCTCACCTGAAGTCAGTAAATCCAGCCCATGTACAAGTCTGAGCTCTTGCGCATAAGTAAACACACCTCTCCCAAACCGCTCCCGAAACACCTTCTTCAACTTGTATTCATTTGTTCCGAACATTTTGGCAAGCTGCTGCAAACTGGCTAACTCCATATAGTGCTGCTCCAGGTATAGCCGAATCTCTTCTGCCAGGGCCGTATCTTTTGACAATACCCTGGTTTCTCTCTCTTTCGTACTCTGCAAGTTTTCGAACTGCAAGGCCAACAGCTCCAGTACCTTTCCCTCCAAATATAGCTTTTGCACTGCACCCTCAAAAGGGCATTCCAAAATGCCTTTGATCGTCTGCAGCATATGGCTGGTGATGTTGCCATTATGTGCAGATGCCAGGATAGGAGATTGCCGCTCAATGCTGTTAAGCAAGAGATCAGAAAGCCGGAACTCTTCTGTGCAGATACTTTTAAAATATTCAGTTGAGAGACTTACATGTAGATTGTGCAGCAAGGTGCCTGTTGGGAAAAGGTGCGTGCCGCTTGAGTCGCAGGTAAAAAGTAAATTATGTTCCATCGGCTTCAGGCGGACAGGCTGTGGTAAGGTCTCAAACTCTGAGTAGATGCCACCACTCAACATGAAGTTCATATTGATGCCTGCTTCCAGTCGATCTGTCTGCAGTTCTAGTTCCTGGTCCAGTTGCCAGCAAAGCTGTGCTATATTGAAATGCTCAAAGTGAATGTACCGTTGCAGAAACTTGCCTAGCTGCGGATCCTGGACATGTTGAGATGCAGCAACCTGAGATGTATGCTGGCTGCCTGCAAGCTGGTTTTGGTACAGCAGCAGATCATTCAAATTGCTGTCAGTAATCTTTATCCGCATAGTCCGGAAAACTCTAACGCCCCTTCAATCATCGCATGATAATCCTTTTTTCGTAGATGCCGCTCCCTATTGCGTAGCTGGTAGTTAGCGTGAGTACTATACTTTTGCAATACGAATATACCCATAATATTTATAGTATTACTATGAAAGAATTATCCAGAGAGTTAAAAAGTACATTGGGAGGCTATGATGTAACCATTATAAAGAGTGCCGCTGATACGGATGGTGATTATCTGCTAGTGCAGGTGGTGATGGGGCCTAAAGGGGGAAATGGATTGCATTACCATACCACATTTGAGGAGGAGTTTGAAGTACTGGAGGGAACGCTAAGTATTCAGCTAGGCAAGCAGCGGATCCAACTTCAACCAGGTGACAAAGCCGTGGCACCAAAGCATGTCCTGCATCGCTTCTATAATAAAGATACTTGCAGGAAATGTGTATTCCTTGTCACAGTGAAGCCTGCCCGCCAGTTTGAAGCAACTTTACGCATAGCCTATGGTTTGGCGCATGATGGACTTACAAGGGCAAACGGCATTCCGAAAAGTTTCTGGCATACAGCGCTTTTATTTCATATGGGTGAATCCTATACAGCTGGTTTGCCACACCGATTCCAAATATGGTTAGCGGGTTTGCTTGCCAAAGAAGCCCGGAGACGAGGGAAACACAAAGACCTTGAAAAGTATTATCTGCCACAAGTTGCAGAGCAGCTAGCATAGCAGGAAAGTTGCTTTTTGTACGTTTAAGAAACGCCTATAAGCGCAAGAGCCAGTTTCATTACGGAACTGGCTCTTGTATACAAGGTATGGCGCTTGCTTAAGCTGACTCCAGAATCTGGAACAGTTCGTCCAGTTTAGGCGTGAGGATGATCTCAGTGCGGCGATTCTTCTGGCGCGCCTCTTTTGTTTTGGCATTGTCGAGTGGCACGTACAGACTGCGACCAGACGGTGTAACGCGGTCGGGCTGAACACCTGCCTGTGTTAGGATGCGGGTGATCTCAGTGGCACGAAGTACACTCAGGTCCCAGTTGTCCTGCATACCTACGGTACCACGAGCGATCGGCACATCATCCGTGTGTCCTTCCACCACTACGTTCACGTCCTGCTGTTCTTTCAATACGGTAGCCAGTTTTTTGAGTGCCTCAACACCTTTAGGGTCCACTTTGGTAGAGCCGGAGTTGAAGAGCAGTTGCTCTGCCAGCGACACGTATACCTTGCCATTGCGGATGTTAACGGTCAGGTCTTTGTCGTTAAAGCCAAGCAGGGCATTGCTTACTTTAGAACGCAAGGCGTTCACAGCCTTGTCTTTCTCGTCGAGGATGCGCTGCAGTTCGGCCAGACGCTGCTCACGGGCTTTCAGGTCGGCGTTCAGCTTGTCGATCTGTGACTTGTTCATGTTCAGCGTTTCACCCAGTGCCTTACCCTCTTTCAGGGCCTGTTGCAGGCTCTGCTGATACTCTGCTTTCTGGCGCTCCAGTTCGGCGCGCTCCTGCTCCAGTTGGGCTTTTTCAGTTTCAAGGGCAGACTTCTGTTGCTCCAGGGTGCTTTTCTGCTGCTCCAAATCTGATTTATCCAGCTCCAGGGCATTTTTGCGGGCCATCAGGTCCTCGTATTTCTTTTTTGAAACAACGCAGGAAGAAAGCGAAAGACTTCCGATCAAAAGGAAGAGGGAAGCTCTGTAGAAATTCTTTTTCATGTCAATCTTTAAGGTTGGATGGTGCTTACGTATTGTATTTATTTAGCGGCTTCGGTTTCGATACGGAACATGCCTTTCGGATCCGGCATTTTAGCCATCAGTTCTGACAGAAAGTTGTAGTCAAGCGACATCATGTTCAGGTCACGGCCGCGGTGCAGGTAATCCCAGGCTTCAGCGTATTTCTTATTATGGAAATATACCTGCGACAGATTTGCCAGTGCAAAGGCGTTATTCTGGTCAGCCTTTAAGGAGCGGTCAAGAAAGGCTGCTGCCTGCTTTAGGTTTTTCTTCTTTTTGTCAGAAATAAATTGCTGCAGATAGGCTGCTCCCACATCCGACAGCAACAGCGAATTGTTAGGCTGGTATTTCAGCGCACGATCAAACATTCCAATCGCATCGCGTGTATTTCCCCGGCTGTTTTCTACCAGACCGAAAGCCCAGTAAGTATTGTAATTATCTGGATTCAGGAGCCAGGCCAGGTTAAAGCGGTATACGGCAGTGTCTACCTGTCCTTCATTCAGGAACTCCCAGCCACGGTCCATGAAAAAGTTACTGGCCTCCCTGCGGCTCTCGAAGTTCTTATCGCAACTGGTGAGGAATTTTTCATCGGCCTTCTGCTGGGCATCCGTCTTGGCTACCTGCCAAACATAGGGAGCACTTTCGGGTGCAAAGCAGGTTGTTGCTCCTGCGCAAAGGCCATGGAGGCGCTTAGTAAAATAGTGGCCGCGGCCAGGAAAATTCTTTTCATGTGATGGTATCAACTAGGTGAGGTAAATCCTTCTTGGTTTAAAAATACGCCACCTGTCTTGAAATAACAAATGCTGTCCTTTCATTTACTCGTATTTGCCTGCGGGATCCTGTTGCTTTTCCAGCAGGGCTGCAATGAAGGTGGCATCCGCCATGGCTTTGTCTTTGCTGATGCTCTTGTGCAGATAATCCCACGCCTTGCCATATTCCTGCAGGTAATAGTGGCTGATAGCAAGTTTGTAATAGGCGTCGGCTGCGTTAGGGGAGTAGCGCACGGCACTTTCCAACAGCTTCTTGCTTTGCATCAGATCCTGGGGATTACTTTCTGCATAAAAACGACCCAGGTGGCTGGTAGCCAGGTCGGTCAGCAAGCGTGGATTGTGCTGGTCTTTCTCCAGTGCATGGTAGAGCACAAAGAGTGCCTTATCATACACTTTCTGCTGGCCATATACGAGCCCGTAAGCCCAATATACCTCGTTGTTGGTGCTATCCATCAGCCAGGCTTTGTTCAGTAGCAGACCGGCTGAATCTATTTTTTCTTCATTGAAATTGCGCTTAGCTTGATACACATAGTAAGCCGATGCTGCCTTACGGTTCTTGAACCGCTTCGCATCCGTGTCCAGGGTTTTCTTCTGCTTCTGCCTTTCTTCAGGTGTCAGGGTTTTTTTTGCAGGAATGACATCAGTCAGGGTGAGTTCAGGCTTGGGCGACTGCCTGTTTTCTGTAATGGCGTTTTGGGAAGTGCAGGCGGCCATGGTGCCTGTTATAAATAGTCCGAAAGCGATCAATTGGCTTCGCATGGGTAATAGAGCTTGGTTCTGGCTTCAAACGATGTTACGGCTGGATTAGTGCCTCTCTTTCCGCTCCCAAACTAACATTGGTATTATTATCCATTTAGACAAAGGTATAGCCCTATTCTGTGACTGCATATGGCATGTTAATGTGATTAATCAGGAAAAGCTTAAAATATGTTGCGCAACTTGTCGTATATTCTACGACAGATTGCGTATATTTGAAAAAAGGAAACGACAATGGGCAAAGCACTTAAAATAAACAGCGGCATCAACTATAGCCTGATCGATGACCGGGATGTTTTCATGTTGATCACGACCGTGCGTGAAGGTATAAAGTATGCCACCTTTCAGAACATCGCCAACAAAATTCCCTTTAGCATAGGAGAGTGGTCAGAGTTTCTGCACTTGTCAGAGCGTACCTTTCAGCGCTACAAAAAAGAGCAGCGCAAGTTCGATCCACTGCACTCCGAGAAAATTCTTGAGATCACCTTAGTGTATAACAAAGGGATGGAGGTATTCGGCGAGAAAGAAGACTTTGACGCCTGGCTGGAGGCAAAAAATGTGGCACTCGGAGGTATACGCCCGAAAGAACTGCTTGACAGCACGTTTGGCATTGGGCTGCTTCGCGATGAACTGACCCGCATTGAGCATGGTGTGCTGGCATGATCGTATACCGCCTCAGCAGAAAACTGTATTGCAATGACCTGTCTGGCAAAGGCGCTGAACTGGCAGGAGGCCGCTGGAACAGCAAAGGCACAGCTGTGCTTTACACCAGCGAATCCATTGCCCTATGTACGGTGGAGATAGCCGTGCATATGCCATTGGGTATTGTGCCCAAGGACTACCACCTTATTACAATTGAACTACCTGATAGTGGCCCTTTAGGGGAAGTACACGAAAAAGACCTGGCGGCTTCCTGGAAATCATTCCCGCACAGCAATGCCACCCAGAAGATAGGGGACCGTTACGTAGCGGAAGGTGCAAGTCTTATACTAAAGGTTCCCTCCGCCACCGTGCAGGGCACATTTAATTACCTGGTCAACCCACGCCACCCTGATTTCCAGAAAGTACGCATCATCAAGACAGAGCCTTTTGTATTTGACAAGCGGCTATTTATCAAATAATCAGATTTTAGTGTAATTCATAGGTCTTGCCCATCTCGGCAATTGTGCAGCCCCAGCCCAGTGTGTCTGTTATTTTTAGCCGAAGCGCCTCCAGCGCCTGTGCTTCCCCGTGATTCAGGTATACCTGCATCGGAGCGTTTTTCAGATGGCTAATCCACCAGAGCAATTCGGCCTGGTCGCCGTGCGCTGAGAGAGAAGATATCTGCTGAATCTCGGCTCGCACCGGATAGTAATTGCCTTGCATTTTAATTTCAGTCGCACCGCTCAGCAACAGGCTGCCACGGGTGCCGGGTGCCTGATAGCCTACCAATAGCACCGTGTTTTTTGCATCATCCAGCAGTCGCTGCAGGTAGTAGAGCACCCGTCCGCCGGTTACCATCCCGCTGCCGGCAATGACGATCTTCGGCCCTGGTTTATCGAGTACCCGCAGCGTTTGCTCAAAGTCACGGATCACGTGCACATTGTGCATCATGGTGCGGCACTCCGCATCACTCAGACTGTGCCAATCGCGGTGGTGCAGGTATAGCTCCGTCACATCAATCCCCATCGGCGTGTCGAGGTAGATAGGTATAGGCGGTATGCTGCGGTCTTCCCGTAGCGTGTTCAGTATAAGCAACAGTTCCTGTGCCCGCTCCACGGCAAAGCTAGGGATCACCAGCACGCCACCTTTCTCAACGGTATGATTCACGTAGGCCTGCAACTCCTCGTAAGCCGAAGCCCGCTCGTGCAGCCTGTCGCCATAGGTAGATTCAAGCACAAGGTAATCTGCCTCCCGGATAATGGCGGGTGGGTCCATCAGGAGCGGCTGACGTCTGCCGATATCACCCGAGAAAACGATTTTGCGCCCTTTACACTTGAGTTCTATAAAGGCAGAACCCAGTATATGCCCGCTTTTCCGGAAACAGAACTTGAAGTCCTCGTTGATGATCACCCACTCATTGTCGTCGTGAGTTTCGAAGAGTGGCATCGTGATGTCCACATCCTCGGAGGTGTACAGGGGCTTGGCGGGGGTATGTTTTGAATAACCTCTTCTGTTGGCTTCAGCGGCGTCCTCTTCCTGTATCTTGGCACTGTCGCGGAGTATTATTTCTGTTACGTCACGGGTGGGAGTGGTGGCATAAATCGGGCCATTGTAACCATTCTTTGTCAGTACAGGCAGATAGCCGCAATGGTCCAGGTGACCGTGTGTCAGAATGATGGCATCCAACTCTTCCACATTCAACTGCAGGTCCTGCCAGTTGAGCAGGCGCAATTGTTTGAGCCCCTGAAACAGACCGCAGTCAATTAACACCTGGTGTCTATCTGTTTTAAGCAGCATTTTAGAACCGGTAACCGTACCTGCGCCGCCCAGGAAGGTCAGTGTGAAAGGAGGGATTTCGTGTAGCATCTGTTTTGATTTTATGGTGAGGCAAGGTATACAAACCTGAGCTGCTGAATAATGACAAATGTCTCTTTTAGATAATTTACGGTTGGTTTTTATACGGGTATAGCTTAGTGTCTTAACATTAAAATAAAGCCTTGGCCTGGTTGCTACACAGGTTTTAGCGTATCTTCGCACCATGAAAAAGATTTCTGTATTGCTGGTTTACCTGCTCTGGCATGGACTGGCATTCGCACAAGTAGACACGGTGCAGCGTGTCATCCATGACAGGTATAACAGCCCGGCGCAACAGGAAAAACCTTACGTCATTCTGATTTCAGCCGACGGTTTCAGGTATGATTATGCAGATAAGTTTGACGCTAAATTCCTGAAGTCGAAGCGATCAGAAGGAGTAGAGGCTGCCTCCATGTTGCCGGCCTTTCCTTCCAAAACATTCCCCAACCACTATTCCATTGTGACAGGGCTATACCCGGCAAGCCACGGATTAATCAACAATTATTTTTACGACCCGCAGCGCAAGGAGCACTACAGCATGCGCGACCGCAGCAAAGTGGAAGATGGCAGCTGGTATGGGGGAACACCACTTTGGGTACTGGCCGAACAGCAGCAAATGGTAGCGGCCAGTTTTTTCTGGGTAGGCTCTGAGGCGCCTGTGCAAGGTATACTGCCTACGTATCACTACCAGTACAGTGAGGTGATGCCCATCGAGCGCCGCATCCAGACGGTAGTAGATTGGCTCTGTTTGCCTGCTGAGAAGCGCCCGCACCTCATCACGTTTTACCTGCCGGAGGTAGACCATGCCGGCCACCGCTATGGTCCTGATGCCCCACAGACAAAAGAGGCTGTACTGGAGCTGGACAAACACATGCAAAGGCTGACTGAGGCGGTGGCCAAAACGGGACTGCCGGTGAATTACGTGTTCGTGTCAGACCATGGTATGCTCGCAGTAGATACCCAAAATACGCTGCCTATGCCAGCGGCTATTGATACAGCGAAATTTATGGTGTCAGGAGGTGGTATGGTCGTGGAGTTACATGCTAAGGATAAGAAAGCTGTGAAGCCAACTTACCGGAAGCTGAAGAAAGAGGCAAAGGAGTATCAGGTATATAAGAAATCAAATATGCCAAAACACCTGCACTACGGAGCAAAGGACGACAGGTATGGCCGTGTGGGCGATATCCTGCTGCTGTCCGATGCACCAAAAGTGTTTCACTTTTCGTCACGACCGCCTTCACCTGGTCAGCATGGTTATGATGCCACCCAAGTGAAAGAAATGCATGCTACCTTTTATGCCTGGGGGCCCGCTTTCAAGCAAGGCGTAAAAGTAGATACTTTCGAAAACGTGGATGTATATCCGCTTATCGCTGAAATACTGGGGTTGCCCTACCAGCATAAAATTGACGGCAGCAGGCACTTGGTTGAGAAAGTACTGCAATGAGCATAATTCATGTCGGACTTAAAGAAGTGAAGCCCGCTCCAGAGAACTGGAGCGGGCTTCACTTTAAATATAGCGTCTTAATTACCTGCAGGCAGATAAATCTGCAGACCAAGACTAATGGAAAGACCAGTTGCTGATCCTCCAAAGTCTACGTTAGCATTGCTGCGGACCAGGTTAAGCATACCTTCCAGTGCTACGTTTCTTGCTACAAAATACGCGTAGCCACCGCTAACACCATATACGCGTGAAAAAACGGAATCTCCATCACTGTCTTCTTCAGAACTGCCAGCTATACCTACAATGGCTTCACCAAAAAATCTGCCGGTAGGAGAGGCTCCCTCAGGAAAATAGTAGCGTACAAAAGGTGTCACACCATATCGGAACGATTCGCCACCACTGTAGATAGACAAACCTAACTGCGCCTGAGCACCAATCACTGCATTGTCACTGATAAAATAGCCTGCTCTAGGAGTTAAATCCAAGCTGAAGGTTTTGGACTTGAAGTTATGACCAACATTGGCAATACTTGCGCCAACAATCCAATTTCCTTGTTGTATAGCATCACTAGCTACCGGGGCTGATGTTTGAGGCCGGGGAAGGTCTTCAACATCCTGCGCAAAAACATTAGTTGACAAAAAAATAATTAAAGCTGATAGTAGATAAATTCGTTTCATAGTAGTCATGTTTAATGTGTTAAATTGTACTTAATTAACTAGTAGTGTGTTATAAATATTAACGGAGGAGATAGCCTTTTGTTTGTGTTTCAGCTTTTTAGCCATTTTGCAGCTGTCAAAGACGTATTTAAAGCGAGATGACACCAACAATCAAATTGTACTAGAGTTCAGCTTTTCATTAGCGAATGAAGCAATATTTTGAGTAAAGGTGCTTTGGCACAGTGTAGAAACAGCCATGTCAGCTACTGCACAAAGCGGTAGCTGACATGGCTGTGACAAATAGAAGGAAAATTGCAAATTTAGATTCGCCTGATATTGCTGATGATCACACCGCTTTGTGGGTATGTCGGCATACGGTCGAGCTTGTAGTACAGGTTTTGGGGAGGTACCTCATAAGAGATGTGATTCACCAGAAATCCCAGCGCCTGTTTCATCACCTCAATCGTGATCCACTCGCCGGCGCATCGGTGGCCGAGTTCGAACTCTCCGCCTCCCTGCGGTATAAAATCAAAGGGGCTGCCCTGCCAGTTTGCGAAGCGTTCCGGTTTAAAAAGTTCAGGCTTTTCCCAAAGTCGCGGATCATGGAGCATGCCGTAAACGTCGAGCAGTACCAGCTTTCCTTTTTTAAAATGATTGCCTCCCCAATCAAACTCGTTCCGGACACGGGCACCCAGGAATGGTGCAAAAGGGTAGAAGCGTCGTACCTCCTGCACAAACATTTCACGGAAACGTCCGTCTGGCTGTCTGAGACGCTCCAAATACTCCGGGTGCTTGTGCAATGCCAGTGCGGAGAAGGCTACGTAATAGGCAATGGCTACAATAGGGCGCAGCAGGTTGATCAGTTCAACGGTTGCCATCTTTTTTGCTCAGCAGTTTACCAGCTGTGTCGTAGTGCCAGGCTACTATGTAGAGTGGGGAGTTTTCATCGGGATGTAGTTTCTTTTTCCGTACCTGCTCAATGATGCTCCCGACCCAGCTCTCAGTTCTGCTTCGGGCTTTGCGGCCGCGGTAGTGACGCATGTCAGCCGCTCCGAAGGCATCCACCATGGCTGTAAAATCCTGCGCCCGCTGCCGCACTTCTGTTGGCTTCAGCGGCACTCCTGCCCAGGCGCAGGCGCCCAGGCACATGATCTCCTGCACGTCCTCAAACAATACAACTTCCGGCATATTCACCCACTTGGTGACATAGGCTCGCCAGGCCCTGTCGCACTGTGCAAGCAGGTGGTTTATACTTGCC
This sequence comes from Pontibacter sp. BAB1700, assembly GCF_000277005.1. Classification (NCBI taxonomy): domain Bacteria; kingdom Pseudomonadati; phylum Bacteroidota; class Cytophagia; order Cytophagales; family Hymenobacteraceae; genus Pontibacter; species Pontibacter sp. BAB1700. The sequence continues at coordinate 13,490 of NZ_AKIS01000160.1, forward strand.
TTCGACATTAGGGACATGAACATGGCCTTACGGTGCCGATGGGCAACGTCGTCCATTGTCTGCACCCCGTCCTCGCCGAGCAGGGTTTTCTGTACCGGTTTAGGTATAGCGCCCTTCCGCTGAAACTTGCTTGTATCATAGAAAACCTGAGCAGCCTCCGGCCCATGTATACAGATCACTTCTTCCCCCAGGAGCCTGGTCTTAAAGATATCAGAATTAAACTGCTGCATACGCTTATGCAGAAAAGGAAAGCCTTCCTGCAACAATGTGATGGAACTGTCGAGGGTCTTCTCTTCCGGAATGTTTGTCATAGCTTTATTTATTTCAGAGCATATAATAGTACTAAGGGATACGACGCGACTGCTCACTGGTTCACACACAGGCTGCGATAAAGCCCAACTATACCTGTAACTAATGAGCAACAGACCTTGCATGATGACAGTGCTAATTTGCTGGTTGGTTTGAATACAAAACTAATGCATCAACACGCCGTAGCTAAATAATATAATATTTGTTAAAGTTTAAATAATATAAATATATGCATAGCTACGTCATTCTATATCGTTTCCAGAAGGAAGACTTAAACCGGAATTTTAAGGAGAAAGTGTTAGCAGCCTTTCCGAGGCACCAGGATGTAACAGATGCGGGCTTCGAATACATCGGTGTGGCAGGCGGCGAAGAGCCAGCAGTTGTAGACACCCTCAACGGTATCCTCAACGAGATGGGCATCGGACGGGAAGGCTTCTTTGGCCAAAACGACTATGTGGCGCTGTATTTCAGCCGGGACAAGGATGATGACGATGTGAAACGGCAATTGTTGATCGGAACGCAGGATATGGTAGACAAAGACGCTGAAACCATGTCTGCAGATGCGCACCGCAATGCAATCCTGAACCTGCTGAAGGTAGATTATGCGAAAGCGCAACCCAATAAATAAGGTTTGTCACAAAAAAAAGGAGGGGCAGCCGCATAGTACGGCTGCCCCTTGCATGTTTTACTGAGGTGTATAGTCGCTCAGCAGGCCTTCATAAATCCAGTTGGCAAGGGCCTGGCGGTTATCCGGAATCACAAAACGTCTTTGATCCTTTACGTTGCGAATGTTACCGAGCTCGATAAATACGGTGGGTGGATGGCTATACTTAATCACGTACAGGCTACTGCGCTGTGTCACATTGCCAGAATAGTCACGGTTAGGCTGGTAGCGTCTGTATTTGTTGGTGAAGGTCTGGTGAATGTTCTTAGCCAGCTGCTCTCCATCCTTGCTGTTTTCGTGGTGGTAGAAGAACACATCGATATTCTGGCTTTCACTGCGACTATCGACGTGAATGGCCAGCATGCGCTGGTAGGCGCCCTTGTGTTTCAGGTATAAGCTGTTTACAGCTTCGGTGCGCTGACGCAGACGCGCACTGTGGTTGAGTGGAATCCGTTTGTTTGGGTAAACCACTTCATTCCGGTCCATTTTCAGAATCCCCTCATCACGTATGCCGTTTTCCGGGTCCTGCACGATCATGTACACGGTAGCGCCATGCTCCATCAGCACGCGGGCCAGGCGAATGGTGACGTCATAGGCATATTCATCTTCTGCGAGATCGTGATTGCCATACTTGCCCACCGCACCCGGGTCAGGGCCGCCATGTCCGGAGCTCAGATAGTAAACTGCGCCCTGCAGCTTTGAAGACTTTAATTCCACACGGGAATACTTCTCCCCGAACAAGGGCATCTCGAGTACGCGGGCAGCTACCTTGGCTGGGGTGGCACTTACATCGCTTCGTGTTTTACTGACCTCAGTGGCAACGCGTGTATTGTCGCTAGCCACAGCGTTGCTTTCGGCTGCAGTGGCGCCCTCTGGTAAAGTGTACTCTTTGCCGGCAATGAGGCCGTTGTCTTTGCCGAATCGCTCCTTATTCATCTCCACAAACTTTTGAAGATGCTCGGAAGGATTGAGCCCGTGGCGGCGCAATAAGGTATAGATTCCGTCGCCGGGCATCGCTACTACCTGCAGGTTAGAGCTTTGACCGAAAACGGCGATAGAGGATAAAAATAATAAGAGGGTGATAATAGAGGTACGCAATGCAATCAAATTTATCGGCATGTGTTAAGAATCCGATATTACTAAAAATGTATGAAGTATAAAAGTCCCGTTTCAAGATCAACGCATAATATCGGAGGCTCTATATACGGGACTTCGTATTTTTTACTTCATTATTTTTGATTCATTTTAAATGCGAACCCGCACATCTCTACTTCACACGGTAACTCTTGAGTTCATAGCGGCGCATCAACTTGTCGGAGTCGGCATAGTACCAGTCAGTTCTGATCATACCAATATCAGGCGTTACGTATTCTTTGACCCAGGTCGTGCTCAGCGAGGAGGATGCTTTTTGGGAAGTCTGCCTTTCAAAACTGAACTCAAGTGCCTGGTCCGCATGCGGTGAATCAGGTACAGCTACAAGGCCTGATGTTCTTCTGTGGTAAATCCATAAGGTATAATTCGGGTACTCGTATCCATAAGCGATGCCCGACATCTCGGGGCTGGGGTAAGTAATGTACTGTTCTTTGGCGTCCTTTCTATAGTACACGTACCCATCCCTGTCATTTCGTACGATCGAGCCATTACTCAAAATATACCAGGTGGTTTTGCTGATCAGGGTATCTTTTACCACCTGCCGTCTGAACGAACTGGTGGTAAGAACATCGCCATCAGTATTGTAATCTATCACCTCATATACCCATTCATTACCGACCTGCAATGGCATGATGACTTCCACCGGTATTATTTCTTCTTCTTTATCACAGGAAGAGAAACAAAGTGCCAGGCACAATAGGGCGAAGGCTCTGAATAAAGGCTGCTGTTTCATAGGATTATAGGCTTTCTTATAGTTGTAAGATGCTAATAATCGATGAGACGTTGCATGCTTTGCTTAAATAATATTATAAAAGTCAGATATTATTTCTCTTCCATGCCTCATTGCCACAGCAAGGGCTTTGCTGGTCTTTGTAAAGACCTTTTTTCCTGCTGACAGAATTTTTTTTATTTGAGTGGTAGCGCAAGTTTTGGGGTAAATAAAAGAGCGGGAGTAATACTGAAATCTATCTTTCAGCCTCTGCCAGAATTCGTTTCAGGTCAGTTAGTATACTGCCTACGTCCCGCTGCATCTCAGGCGATTTTATGTCTTTCAGGTACTCCAGGCAACGGTCCTGCTCCAGGCGGGCCTGCCGCATCAGTTTCTTTAGCTGCACAATATTTTCTTCTGAAGAATCAACCACGCTTTGTCCAAATGCGTCGATGCAGTTGGCGGTGACCTCCATGGCGAGCTGCAACTGCTCTTTTCCTGCGAACGCCGAACGGAAGGGCTTAACTTTCTGCAGATCGGCCAGACTTCTGCGTATACCTCTGATCTGGATGGTAATACTTTCGAGGTTGTTTATATGAACAGCCAGGCGGTTCAGTGTCATACGCTTGTGCGTGAGCAGGAGGTTGTACTTCAGGCTTTGCTCGGCCAGGTCAAGTGCTTTCCGGCTGTCAGCTGACTCCCTGATAAGGCGTCTACTTCAGCTCGCCCAAACTGCTTGCGCTTGCTTGAGGAATCAATCAGTCGGCTAAGGCTCACCAGCGTATCAGCTGACAGCCTGCTATACCTGACCACGCTTCTCTCCACATCCGGAATTGCATTTTGCGGCACTATCAGGGCATTGATGATAACTGCTATACCTGAGCCTAGCACCGTCTCAGCAATCCGTTCAAAAGCATAGCCTTCTTCAGTATGTCCGAATGCCAAAACCAGTAGCGAACTGATGGCTACCTGTGAAATGATCTGGGGATTCATGCGCAGGGCTTTTGAGATGCCCATTCCCAACATGATGACCAGGAAGATAGAGAAAGTATTGATGCTCAGCCAATGCCCAAGCAACATGCTCAGGAAAACGCCGCCAATAATGCCCACTATACGCTGCGTCGCTTTATTCACAGAGTCGAGTACCGTCACCTGTACCGTGATGATGGCGGCAATAGGCGCAAAGTAAGGGTACTCGGACTGTAGCAGAGTAGAGGCGATGAACCAAGAAAGCGAAGCGGCAAAGGCCGTTTTCACAATCTGCAGGGTCAGACCCATCTTGTCCAGTATGTTCAAAACTTTGACCATTACCGTCTATTTATCCATCAATTGTTTTGAGCTACACTATTAAATTTGCTAAGGATAGCTAATGCTGTGCAGGAAGAAGCAGGTAACCTAATCTTTCGCTGCTTTCTTTTTCCGTTGTGGGAGGCTCAGGTTGATGGGGACATTGTAGGCAACATGCACAGCCTTACCATTTTGATAGCCCGGCACCCATTCAGGCATACTCGTGATGATGCGAACTATCTCCTGGTCCAGGTCCCATCTCACCCCTTGTTTCACTTGTACGTTTCCAATCTTACCGTCATTCTGCACGACATAACTAACTATGACTTTACCTTCCACTCTGTCACGAAGCGCTGTGACTGGATAGTTGAAGTTTCGGGTAATGAAAGCAAGCATCTGACTTTCACCTCCGGGAAATTCGGGAACGCTTTCGGTATAGGTATAGACATCATTGTTATTGGTAACAGCGACATTCCCAGGAAAATCAGGGTTGGGCGTTGATACATAGGGCTCCTGCAGCTTATACAAGTCTGCCGCTATAGCGAAGCAACCCCTACCATTGGCTGGTGGCTTGATGGACGTGACATAGATCGCATTGGCACCTTTTTCGACTGCCTGTTTTTTTGCCAGAGACAGTAAATCATGAATATCACAAGGGGTATTTCGGCCTTTCGCGAATTTAATTTCACCCAACTTCTCTCCAGTTGCTGGTAGACTTTCCTGCTTGTAAATTATCTCTACCTCAGGCAGCACCAAGGCCATATTGGCAAGACTGTCACTTTGTTGGGCCTGCGTCTGATAATCTGTCAATAGGAAGATAGAGAAAAGTAGTGTGATCGCGTTTTTCAATTGAACAGAAGAGTTTAAGGTCAGAGAATAATTACGACGTATTTTTTGGGCCAGTGGGGACTACCGCGCACAAATGCCCCGGTATGGACAATACTGGCAGATTTCCAGTTCTTTTGTTTTCCTGATAACCTCGTTCGGGTCAAGCAGTTCCTGTACGAAGCGGGTGATCAGCTTCTCTGAAGAAGTGATGAAGTCCTCTCCGGTCGCCTGCTCAAACGGGAAGTCGGCTGTGAGTACACCGGCATCCAGATTCCTGAATGACAGTATACCTGATTTCGGGACAATGCGTGCCGGGTCCAGGTGGCCTGCGTTACGAAGCAATAACTCTGGTTTTTGTTCCAGGTTGCGCTGCAGGATGTACTCGTAGAGCCACAGCTGCCGTGCCTTGTCATACTTAGGCGAGGTAATAAAGTGCAGGTCCACATCATCCGGCTTCACGTTCACCTGGTTGCGTTCAACCTTGCCGGTCTTGTAGTCTATCACGCGGAGTTCTGCTCCTTTCAGGTCGATGCGGTCGGCTTTGCCAGCCACTTTCACAGGTATAAGCTCATCGCCCACCTGCACCTGCAGTGTTGTTTCCAGCTGATCTTCCAGGCGCAGCACATAAAGCGGCAGTTCGTCGTCAGATTTCAGCAGACTCTCCAGATACTTCTCCAGCACCTGCACGGCAACTTTAAAAAGCAGGAAGTTCATGCCGCGCTCCGGTGTGGCGCCGCGTGTCACTTTCTTGAATTCATCTTCCACCTTCGCCGGAAGCTCCTTCAGCATCTGCTCCACATGCGGTTTCTCGATCGGCTTGCCATCTTGCTCAAAAGGCCGGAAGAAGTCCTCCAGCACCTGGTGCACGATGGTACCAAACTGGTCCGCGCCGAGCTGCTCTTCCACTTCGTCGATCTCTCTGATCTTGGCGATGCGGCTGAAATAGTACTGCAGTGAACAGTTGATGTACATGTTCAGGTGTGAAGGGTAGAGGCCTCGTTTCAGTTCCTGCCGCAGCTGCTCCAGCGTCTGGGCGTCTTTGTGGATGACAATATCCTCGTCGTACTTTTTCTGATCACGCAGCTCCACCGTGGCAGTCAGGTCGCGGAATTTGATCCTGGGGTTGCGCAGTGCCAAATCGTTCTGCAGCTGCAGAATGAAACGGCTCTTTTCGCCAGAGCCATAAGTATCGGATGGCAGCACGTAGAGCAGGTTCACAGTTTTGGCACGCTGCAGCAGACGGTAAAAATTATAGGCCATGGCCCCCTCAGTTTCAGCATAAGTAGGCAACCCAAACTGCTTCAGCACATCAAATGGCATCAGCGACTCATGACGTTTTGGAGCTGGCAGTGTGTTCTCATTCACCGACAGGATGATCAGGTTCTCAAAGTCAAGCGCACGGGTCTCGAGCATACCCATGATCTGCAGATCTGAGATGGGTTCGCCGCTGAACGGAAGGCGCTGCCGGGCGATCAGCTCGTTCAAAAACTTACGGAAGCTGCGCACCGATATCTTCTGCTCGCGGCAGTCGAAGATCGTATCAAGGCGCTTGACGATGGTATAGAAGATGTAGAGGTACTCCGTTTCGATTGTGCTGGGCTGGTGACTGTACATCTTATGCAGCAGGTCAATCAGCCTGTAAAGCGAGGCAATGATGTCGTCGCAGTCACGCCAGGATGTAAACAACACTTCAAAGAGCGGCTCGTGCTTGCCCATTTTCAGCAGGTCGTTTGCCGTGATCAGCACGCGGTTGTCCTGCACGATCTGCTCCAGTACACGCTGCACAAATCCATGGAGTTCCGGCTTGTCAGGCTGATCATTTATATATAGTTCATACCTGCGGATGAAAGGGTGGGAGAGCAGCTTGGTCACCGTGAGGTGGTGGTACTGGTATACCTTGTAACCCGACTCCTGCAGTTGGGTTACGCCGGTCAGGTGCACGTCGAACAGCAGGTCGATCAGGTTGTAAAGTGGCGTGCCTTTAAAACTGAGACCCATGGTCACATTGTAGTTGGGCACCTCGTTAGGTATAGAGTGCAGCACGGGGAGCAGGAGCGTTTCGTCGGGCATTACTACCGCCACCTGCGCATGCTTGTCACGTGAGCGGATTTCCTGGATCAGCTGCCCGGCCAGCTTGCCCTGCATGCTGGCATTGGCCACCCCGATCACATTGATCTCTTTCTCGTCCGTGAGCAGCAGGTTCTGCTGCCAACGCCATTCCGGCAAATTCCAGGTGCTCTTATACCTGCGGAGGAAGCTGCCCGCACGGTTAGGCGTGCCCTCCTCCATGTAAAAGTCGTCGGAGTCAAATAATACCTCCGCCTTATTGTGCTTGAGCAACGTGCGGATAATCTTCTCCTCTGAATTAGTGAGCGCATTCAAGCCAATGAAAAGGTATTGGGCGCAGTCTGGCGACTTAGCCAGTTGCTCGATATTATCAGAAACAATCTTATAAGCCATACCAGTATAAGCCTGTTTGCGCTCCTCCAGGTGGTTTTTCAAGTTGTGGTAGGTCTTCTCGATGTTGTCCCAGAGGCTGAAATATTTCTTAACTGCAGGAGTCAGGTCTTTGCCGAGACGCTCCGGGTCCCAACGCTCCAGTGCCTTTGCCTCGCTCACATAATCGAAGAGTTTGCCAGTGTCCACCAGGTTCTGGTCGATACGGCTGAAGTCGTCGAGCAGTGTGCCGCCCCAGGTGATGAACTGATCGAAATCAAGGTTGGGGTCCTGTTCGCGCATCAGGTCGTAGAGCTCCAGCTGCAGGTTAATCGGCTCCAGCACATCCACTTTGGCCAGCTTGGTGATGAAATCCTCCATACCAGACACCTCCGGGGACCAGATCGGCTCGGGTGCAGCCTGAGCCAGGGCATTCTTAAAAAAGAAACTCGCACGACGTGACGGCAGCACGATGCATAGCTCGCTGATGTTCTCTTTATACTTTTCGTAAACGTATTTCGCCGTAAGCTCAAGGAAGGTCTGCACTATCTTATTGAGTGAATGAGTTGTTGAGTGATTTAGTGAATAGTTGAATTGCTGATTGCTGTATGTGTATGGTTACACAGTGGCTCTATCGTTTAATCAACTTTTTAAACTATCTAACTTAAAACGTTTCCCTTTTCATCCATTTTCATGAAGGGGTTGTAGGCGATTTCCCAAAGGTTGTCGTCCGGGTCGGCAATATAGCTGCTGTAGCCACCCCAAAACACTTTCTCCGGTTGCTTGAGTACACGAACGCCTTTGCCTGCAAGTTCTGCTACCAGATCATCCACCTCTTTTTCAGAGCTCACATTGTAGGCCAGCGAAAAGCTTTTAAAGCCCTTGCCATCAGCCTCCAGGCCAGCATCATCTGCCAGCGACTCTTGTGGGAACAGGCCAGTTGCAGACCATTCAGCTGAAAGAAGATCACGCTCTCCGTGCTGCTCTCGAGCGGTTGCCAGCCAAAGACATTCTGGTAAAACTCCTTCGAGCGCTGCAGATTCCTGACGCCTAGTGTAATGAGTGTAATTCTCTGTTCCATATTATCCCTCTGATCTATAAATACTTTCTGATTTCCTGATGCTATACCTTACCTGGCTTCTTCATAAGCAGCTTTCAGCCAACCGATCAGTTCTGTGTCGATTTCTTCTGCATTCTGAAGTCGCACCCGATGCGAGCACATGGCATTAAAGCTACCAGAGTTTTCCAATCTGCCTTCCGCTTCTCTACCTTTCAGGTTAATGCCAACATCCAGCCTGGTTTTAGTAGAGGGTTGGATCAGGGCAAACTGCTTTTTGCTGCGCACACTTACATAGGCGTTTTTAGGAGCCAGTTCGACTTCATCACCAAACTGCTTCAACTGGGCAACAAGCGCTTCATAAATAGGCAACAGCTGCTCTTTTCCTTTGTATTGCTTCTCCACCAGATCTTCCGGATTTTCGGCTGAACCGGCATCAGTGCCTTTGGCTTTGAGTGCTACCATGTTAGCAAAACCATGCGTAAAGCCGTGATCATTTTTTAGAAACTTCACAATCTCACCGTGCTTTTGCAAACCAGTGCTCTGTACAATCTGAATCCACTCTTCAAGTGACTTACCTGTGTTCTTCTCCAGGTTGTCGATCATGGTTTGTGCTGCTTTGTCCATGTGATTAAGGTGTAACTAATGATTAGTAATTATTCTATTTATGATAAAGAGTAATTCGTCATTAGATAATACTCATTATACATCATACTTTCTTAAAGTGCCAGGCCCATCTGCAGACTCTTTCCACCGTAGGACCATTCGTACAGCTCCTCTGTATCGAAGTAATAAAGCAGGCATTTTACTTTTTCGTAACCGAGCTGCTTAAAGCGCACAGCGTAATGATCGAGTTTGTTGCGGTGCTCCTCCAATGGTGGCGGCAGTTTGAACTCCAGTAGCACTACCTGATCACCATCAAACACCACCCTGTCAGGCTTATAGAGGTAGGCGCGTGCATCCAGCAGTTCCTTTTCATGCTCCACAATGACTTTTTCCGAAAAGTAATGGCTGATTTTCGGGTGGTTCACGACTTCGAGTAAACGCTCTTTCAAGGTACTCTTTTCCCGGTCACTGATGATGCCCTGGTATACCATCTGGCGCAGCACATCGTCAAGCTGGGCAGCGGTCAGGATGCGGGAGAGGGCGTAGTGCAGTTTCTTGTTCTGGATGCGCTGCTCGGTCTGCGTCTCGAAGTCGAAGACATTGTTTGCATGCTGCTTGAGTTGGAGGCGCTTTGCCCAGTCGTTCGTCTGCAGGTAATCCAGGGTATAGGCCGGACCGATCTCCCGGCTGCCGCTATCCTGTTTGGTTGCCTGACCTGCGTATACCTGGTAGCACAGTTTTCCGGTTTCCCAAAGCCCCTCCGCCACCAGGTAGCGGTAGAGCAGGTGGCTCACATTTTTGGCTGTTCCTTCCAGTGCCTTCTGTGCCTTTCGCTCCTCGAGCAGGTCCTTCCCGTTGCCGATCAGGTATAGCCTGTCTTTGGGGCGGGTAAGGGCCACGTACAGCATGTTCAGGTTTTCGATAAAGGTTTTCTCTATCTCAGTATTGTATTGGTCGGCCAGTTCGGTATGCTCCAGGCGGGAGCTGATGTTCACGCCACACTGCGCAGTTTGCCCATTACTTTGTTCTCGTCAGACAAGCGACTCCACATCAGGGCCCGCGTCTGCGGCTCCGTGCTCCAATCCGCGAACGGAATGATCACGATCGGGTAGGCGAGGCCTTTGGCTTTGTGAATACTGGTGATCGTGATGGCATTACGGTCTTTGGGCGTGTTGATGCTCAGCTTCTCCTTCTGCACGTCCCAGTATGCCAAAAAATTGTTGAGGTTGTTGCTGTTCTTGAGGCTATACTCCAGTACCAGGTCCAGAAAGCGGAACAGGTATTCGCACTCGTTGTTATGCCCCAGCAGGTTAAATATCCGGATCAGCTGTTCTGTGAGTTCGTAGATGGAGAGGTTACCCGTCT
>NZ_AKIS01000161.1:0-12094 GCF_000277005.1 Pontibacter sp. BAB1700
GGATAAAGGTGTGCTCTCTTCTTTTAAGGTAGGCACCAAGATTTACTACTCCCTTGCCATACCAAAGCTAATCGACGTGATCGATTGCCTGGAAGAATGTTGCATTGATATTTAGTGATCCGCCCCGGTGCTTTGGTACCGAATATTGCATCAATAGAAAAGCCAAAGGTCTCCGTTCCCTTCATTTAATGAAGCTGGCGGGGACCTTTGGCTTTTCTATTGACTAAATAAAATAGACAGTTAACAAAGTTTTGCGGTGAAGCAAATGCTCCTGTCAGGGGGCTTATAATAGAATTTTGTCGCCTGATTCTTTTTGCTTTTTAACCTTTACCTTTTTGGTGGCAGGAGCAGGCTTGTCTTTTTTCATAGCCTTCTCAACTTCACGCTTCAATATCTCGTGGCCCTCGTGGGTAGTGGCGGCAGAGAGAGCCACAGCATCGGTGCGGCGCACAACACGGGATGAGGTAGCAGCTACATGTGGTTTTGAGGTTGCAATCCATTTGGCATCTGCGTCTGCATAAGCATTAGCGGGCTTATCAGATACCATTCTGTAATCTGACTTTTGTATGGGAGCTATACCGTCATTGGCAATATCACGCTCAGTCAGCATAAACGAATGGCTCGTGCAAGAGCTGAGTAGCAGAACAACAGTAATAAAGGATAAGAGAGTCGAGATGTTTTTCATTTTTACTGCACTAAGGGTAATAAGATAGATTTTGTTTGCTGCTGTTCTCTTAGCTTGGATTCTTTCTTCGGTTAAAGTAAATATCTTATTTAAATATTTATATGTGCAAAGATATGTATAAATATTTATATAGTGCAAGTGCAGACACAAAAAAAGCTGACTTTTTCGAGTCAGCTTTCTACAAATGATTTTTAGCAATGCTAATGCGAGTCCGCAGGTTGCTTTTCCAGGTCAAACAAGTCGTTGAGCAAATCGATCAGTGTTTCAGCTTCACCGCGCTTACAGGCAGCCTTCAGTTGCAGTACAGGCAGTTTAATTACTTTCTGCATCATCGATTTGGTAATACTGTCAACCAGCTTCGCTTCTTTCGGTTCGAGCTTTTTCATGTAGCGGGCCATTTCCTCCTGACGAATTGTCTCAAGCGCATTCTTCAGCTTATTGATAGTAGGCGATACCATCATCTCTTTCGACCAGTCATTAAACTGCTCTTTTGACTCCTCTATAATAGCACGTACCTGCGGCACAGAGTTGATGCGCTGCTGGAGCGCTGCTGATGCTTTGTTCTGTATAGTATCGATGTTGTAAACCAACACGCCTGGCACAGCTTCTACTTCGGCCTCAACGCTACGCGGTACTGATAAGTCTATGAAGAACTTGAACGTGAGCACGTTCAGGCGCTGGATCATTTCTTTAGTGAAGAAAGGCGTTTCGCGGGCTACGGAAGAGATAATCACATCTGCTTCTTTCAAGCCTTGTACGATATCTTCAAATGGGAGCACAGCCATCCCGCATTCGTCGGCTAAAGTCTGTGCCTTAGCCATCGTACGGTTTGTAATGGTCACATGCTGGTAACCTTTGTCTTTAAGGTGACGACATACATCAGCACCGATCTCGCCCACACCTACTACCAGTATCTTTGGCTCAGCCACTACATCGGCAGTCAGCTCCTCGATCAGCTCAATAGCGGCATAAGAAGTGGAGGCGGCACCGTCGCGGAAGGCAGTCTCCTGCACTACACGCTTGTTGGTAAAGAAAATGGTGTGCATCAGACGGTGCAGGAACGGGCCGGCAGTCTCGTTGTCGGCTGCCCACTGATACGACTGCTTCACCTGATTCGTGATCTGCATGTCGCCTACCACCTGCGACTCCAGGCCCATACTCACCTCAAATAAATGCTGTACTGCATCGTTGTGCTCGTTGAGGATGGTAAAATAGTCGAAGTATTGGGAGATGTTGTCGATGCCTTTCGTGATGCCGAGCAGCTTTACGATTTCAGTGCTATAGTCCACATCGGAGTTATAGTACACTTCGGTGCGGTTGCAGGTAGAGAGCACCAGAATATCAGAAGCCTGAACAAAGCTCTTCAGCGTCTGAATAAATTGCCTGCATGAGTTCTCATCTAAGGCAATCAGCTCCCTGATATCCAGCGGTGCTTTCTTATATGACAGGCTGATTGCTTTAAAGTTCTGAAGCATAACTTACGTTCGGAATACTAAAGTGCAAAATTACTGTATTGATGATTAAAATGAAACTTCCTTGCCCTTATTAATTAATTTATACTAATTTCAGATAATTTTCGCGCCACTGCATGATTCCCATTTACGCCCAGAAAAACAGAATAAAGTTTCTTGTCGTTATCGTCGCGCTCATTATTGGGGCGGTTACCATTACGTACACTAACGTGTTAGTGAGCAAATTGTCTGAAAGAGAGCAAGAATTGGTGCAGCTTTATGCCAAGGGCCTGCGCTACATGATTAATGCTCCCAGCGATGATAACATCGTTTTTATTGAAGAAGAGATTCTATCCTCTAACCATACCATACCTGTTATCCTAACGGACGAGAACGAAAATATTCTCGATTTTAAGAACATTGATCTTCCCGAAAACATTTCAGAGAACCGCAAAAATGAGTTGTTGCAGCGCGAAATTGCACGCATGAAGGCGCAGCACGCTCCGATCATAGTGCCTTGGGCAGAGGGTTCTGAAAATTATGTATTCTATAAAGACTCGGCCCTGCTATCGCAGTTACGCTACTATCCTTATGTGCAGTTGATGGTCATTGCCTGTTTTGCCTGATGGCTTATTTTGTCTTTCAGCTACTCCCGTAAGGCGGAGCAGAACAGAGTATGGGTCGGTTTGGCTAAAGAAACTGCTCACCAATTGGGTACGCCGCTCTCGTCGCTGATGGCCTGGTACGAGTACATGAAGGCGAGCCCGAAGTTCGAAAACGAGCCCATCACGGCCGAGCTTTGGAAGGATATTCGCCGCCTGGAGATTATAACGGAACGTTTCTCTAATATTGGGTCGGTGCCGTTGTTACGTGACGAGAACGTCCTGCAGGTGACAGAGAATGCCATCAATTACCTGCAGAACCGCATTTCAAGTAAAGTCGAATTCAGCGTTACCTCTAATTTTGCACCCGATATTACGGCTAAGGTAAACGTGCCGCTCTTTGATTGGGTGATCGAAAACATCTGCAAAAATGCTGTTGATGCGATGGAGGGCCGCGGCAGTATCAGACTACAGCTCTCGCTACTCGGCAAAAGCCAGGTTGCACTCGATATAAGTGATACAGGCAAAGGCATACCAAAGAGTAAAATGGACTCGGTCTTCCTTCCTGGCTTTACCACCAAGAAGAGGGGTTGGGGACTGGGATTGGCATTAGCCAAGCGCATCATTGACAACTACCATGCAGGCAAACTCTACGTCAAGTCCTCTGAAATCGGCAAAGGCACCACCTTCCGGATCGTGCTGAACAGATGATTGGAGTTTGGGAGTTGATGAGTTTAAGAGTTGGGATTTTAAAAATTGAAATGCAGCGACGTTTCGCTAAAACGTCATTGGTAGGTATAGTCGTAGGGGCGGGTTGCGACCTGTCCGCTTATTTGCAGGTGTATAGCCCATTACAGAATAGTATCATCAAATCAAGAAAGTATTTGTTCGGGAAGCAATGGTAACGGTAGTCAGGTATAGCGATAGGTATAAGCTGGAATGGGACGCTTTCATCAAGGCTTCCAAAAACGGTACGTTCCTGTTCCTGCGCGATTACATGGAGTATCACGCCGATCGCTTCGAGGATCACTCCCTACTGTTCTATCTCAAAGAAAAACTGGTGGCTGTACTACCAGCTAATGCCATGAACAATGAACTGCATTCTCACGCAGGATTAAGTTACGGTGGAGTGGTAAGTGGCCAAAAGATGAAGGCCTCACTGATGTTGCAGGTGTTTGATGCCCTGACCAGGTATAGCCGAGAGCAGCATTTCAAATCGCTATACTACAAGGTTATACCGCATATTTACCACCAACTGCCGGCAGAGGAAGACTTGTATGCTCTGTTTAGGTATCATGCCATTCTATACCGCCGGGATGTGAACTCCGTAATCGACCTGGGGCAGCCTATCAGGTATAGCAAAGATCGCAGCTGGCGACTATCGCAGGGCAGACACAAGGAGTGGCATATCCGGCGCTCACACGATTATGCTGGATTTATGAAGCTGGTAGCTTCGCAGCTTGAAAGCAGACATGGGTTGCAACCCGTGCATACTATAGATGAAGTAGATAAACTGGCGCAGCTATTCCCTGATAATATTAGCCTTTATACAATTTCACGGGAGGGAGAGCTGCTAACAGGCGCCCTGGTGTACAATACCGCCATCGTAGCACATTGCCAGTATATCGGTGCTAGCGACCGGGCTCAGGAAGAAGGTGCGGCTTACGTACTTATTGACCATTTGATAAGTCAGATATACCCACTCAAAAAATATTTCAGCTTCGGTGTTTCTACTGAGCAGCAGGGGTTATACCTGAATGAGGGCTTGACAAGTTATAAAGAGAGCTATGGTGCTCGCACTGTAGTACACGATTTTTACAGATTGGACTTTTAACTACAACAACTAAAACAAGGAAGGCTGCCCCGATGGGCAGCCTTCCTTGTTTTTAAGCTGATGAATTATAACTTAGCTCACTGCCTCTGCCAGAGCTGGTTCCTGTTCGTTCTTCTTGCCAAACAGCTTGATAATACCCCACAATATGACGGCTCCTATGATATACACCAGGAACCAGTGCACTCCCCAGCTAGAGAGCGAGGTGCACACCAGGTTGGCCACCAGTGCCACCGTAACGGCATAAGGCAACTGGGTTTTTACGTGGTCGATGTGGTTGCAGCCAGAGGCAAGTGAGCTTAGAATGGTGGTGTCCGAGATAGGAGAGCAATGGTCACCGAATACGGCACCAGCCAGCACCACCGAAATCACATTGTACATGATCGGCATGGTTTCCTCGACACTCATGCCATGCTGTTGGCTTACATACCAGGCGGCAGGCAGCATCAGCGGGTACAGGATGGCCATGGTGCCCCAGCTCGATCCGGTTGAAAATGCAATGATGGCGGCCAGGAAGAAGGTGATCTCAGGCAGCCAACGCGGCGAAACATTGCCTGAGAAGAGTGAGGTTAGGTATTCGGCGGTGTAAAGCTCCTTTGTAACCTGCGCTAGCGACCAGGCTAGTACCAGTATGAGCATAGCCGGCAGCATCGTCTTAAAGCCCGTCACCAGCGACTCCATAGTTTCATACAGACTCATGATGCGCTGGCTCACTGTAAGCGCTATCGCAACGACTACTCCCGAAAGTGAGGCCCAGATCAGTGCTGTATATGAGTTGGAGTCGCCAATGGTCATGGAGAGCTTGCGGAAGAAACCGATGCTTTGGTCAGCCCAGGTATCGGGGTTGTAGCCGGTATAAAGGAGGCCAATCACGGTACCGAAAATAACTACCAGTACAGGAATAAGGGCATTGAAGGCGCGGCTACGCTCAGGGTCGATGGCTTCGAACTCGGCCATTTCCTGCTGCTGGCGGGCTTCGCTACGGCTGTCAGGACGATGGTTGCTCACGGCTCCTGTGGTGCGGGCACGCTCTTCAGCTTTGTGCATCAAACCATAGTCGCGGTTCATCCAGATCAGCATCAGCATAAACACTAGCGTAAGCACCGGATAGTAGGCGTACTCCAGCGAGTGGAAGAACAGCGAGTAGGCGCCCTCTTCTATACCTAAAGTGGTAGCGGCATCTTTGATATAACCGAGCTCAGCCCCAACCCAGGTTGTTACGAAAGCGATAGCAGCCACAGGGGCCGCAGTGCTATCCACAATGTAGGCTAGCTTTTCGCGGGAGATGCGGTGCTTGTCTGTAACCGGACGCATGGTGTTGCCGACAATCAGGGTGTTGGCGTAGTCATCGAAAAAAATGGCAATGCCTAATACCCAGGTTACCAGTTGCGAACTGCGGGCAGAGCGGGCATAGCGTGAGAGTTTGTTCACGACACCTGCCATACCGCCGTTTTTGGAGATAATGGCCACCATGCCACCGATCAGCATCGAGAACAGGATCACGGCAATGTGGTCCGTATCGGTCATGGCGCTGACCAGATAGGTATCGGCTACAGCGAGCAGACCCGTGAAAAAAGCCTTTACGGACATGCCGTAGATCACAAAGCCACCCACCCATATACCTGCAAAAAGAGCTAGTAGCACCTCTCTGAAAATAAGGGCCAGGATGATAGCAATGAGTGGTGGCAGAATAGAGAGCCACATCGGAAAGCGGTGCACCCCGTGCTCAGCTTCGGCATCGAGGCGGTAAAGGCGGGCGATGGTGTGAGTGCCTACATTGGCACTTACCTGTATCAGATTGGCCTTTTGGGGCAGTGAGAAGCGGGCCTCACCTTCGGTGAAGCTGATTTCCTGCAGGTTGCCGTTGATGCGCACAGGCAGCGGGCCGCTATACTTAACCAGGTTGCCCGCCTCGTTGGTGGTGCGCAGGGTAAAAGCTGTATCGTTGACGGCCTGCAGTCTGAATTCTTCTATGGCTAACTCTGTGCTGTCTTCCTGCGCCATCGTCTGAAAGGAGAGAAGCATCAGCAGCGCAAGACTCAAAAGGGTCTGTAATAACCTCATGTGGTTGTAGGGTCGGTTCTTGTAAACCCTTAAGTAAGTAAATTATTGAGAGATTAGAAAATTCTGATATTAGCGGAAGGCGGCTTTAGAAAAGAAAACAGCCCATGCGCCGGTGGCACAGGGGCTGTCAGTATCAGGTATGGCGTAGATTTACCGCGCTCTGTTCACAATAAACACGCCTGCCAGGATCACCACCATGCCAAGGTAGTGCCATAAGTGAATCACCTCACCATCGAGAACGCCCCACATGAGCGCCACTACAGGTATAAGATAAGTAGTAGAACTGGCAAACAGCGTAGTGGAAATATGGATCAGCTTGTTGAAGAGTACCAGAGCGATGGCGGTGCTGAAAACAGCCAGTATGGCAATGTACATGAGCGCTTCCCAGGCACCTGGCACATGCTGCAGCTTGTAGAAAAAATCAGTGGTGAGCAGGTATACCAGCGCAACCGGGCCTACCGTAAGCAAGGCCAGGCTGGAAATGGCAACAGCCTTCATACCGTGCAGACGGTGCTTGATGATGTTGGCGCTGATGCCATAGAAGATGGTGGCTAGCACGATGTACAGGCCATAGTACATGTTGTTGAGCTCAGCGTTGCCATTGCCTGTGAAGATCAGGATGGTCGTGCCCGCAATACCGATCACGATGCCAAGCATACGCATCCAGGTGATGGACTGGCCAAACAGTGCAGCGCCTACGAGCAAAGTGAACAGCGCAGTAAGTGAGTTCAGCACACCGGCTAGCCCGCTGGCCAGGCGCGTTTCGGCAATCGCAAATAGAAAGGCAGGGAAGAAGTTGCCCAGCAGACCGCTGCCAAGCAAAAATTTCCAGCGGCTTGGCTCTACTTTGCGCAGGTTCTTAATGGCAAAGGGCAGCAGGGCGGCGCAGGCAATGACCATGCGCAGTGCTCCCAGTTCGTCGGAAGAGTAAACGACCAGTCCCTTCTTGATAAGTATAAACGATGTGCCCCAGATAAGTGCAAGTATAACAACCAGTACCCAGGCAATAACCGGTGTACCTGTTTGCTCTTGTTTGGGCGTAGTAACAGTTCTGATGAGTTCGAGAATTTAAAAGTTTATGAGTTTGAGAGATCCATCGCTTTCAAACCATTTGCAAAGATAAAGGAGTTAATGTCTCAGCATGCATGCCGGACACCAACTCCTTTAATTTTATCTGAAGCGTTATTTCCTAAACGCTCTGAGTCCTATACTTCCTCATACGCCATCGTCTGGGTTATCTCGTCCAGCGTATCGTAGATTTCCTGGATGTCTTCGGACTGCACCAGTTTCATGCGCAGTGGCTTGAAGTGGGGCAGGCCGCGGAAGTAATTGGTGTAGTGGCGGCGCATCTCGAAAATGCCCAGCTTGTCACCTTTCCACTCCAGCGAGTGCGTAAAGTGCTGGCGGCATACTTCCACGCGCTCTTCCAGTGTAGGCGGTGCTAGTACTTCGCCGGTGGCCATGTAGTGTTTGATCTCGTTGAAGATCCATGGGTGACCGATGCTGGCGCGACCGATCATGATGCCGTCTACGCCATACCTGTTTTTGTACTCAAGCGCCTTCTGCGGAGAGTCGATGTCACCGTTTCCGAAGATCGGGATATGCATGCGCGGATTGTTCTTTACCTCCGCGATCAGGCTCCAGTCAGCCTCGCCTTTGTACATCTGCACGCGGGTGCGACCGTGGATGCTCAACGCTTTTATACCGATGTCCTGCAGTCTTTCGGCTGTCTCTACAATGTATTTTGTGTTCTCGTCCCAGCCCAGGCGGGTCTTCACGGTCACAGGCAAGTGAGTGGCTTTCACAATCTCCTCGGTCATCTTCACCATTTTGGGGATATCGCGTAGCAAGGCGGCACCAGCCCCCTTGCAGGCCACGTTCTTCACGGGGCAGCCGTAGTTGATGTCGATCAGGTCAGGCCCAGCCTGTGACGACACGATGGCGGCTTCGCGCATGGAGTCTATGTCGGAGCCAAATATCTGAATACCAATCGGGCGCTCGTAGTCAAAAATGTCAAGTTTTTGCACACTTTTGGCGGCATCACGTATCAAACCCTCAGAAGAGATGAACTCGGTATACATCAGGTCTGCACCGTTGGCCTTGCACACTTTTCGGAAAGGCGGATCGCTCACGTCTTCCATCGGCGCCAGCAGCAGCGGAAACTCGCCCAGTTCTATGTTCGCTATCTTTACCAAAGCAAAAGTTAAATTTTCACGTAAATTTACGTCAATTAAACCTAATCTTCTCTATGAAAGGTTTCATCTCCGAAGATCGACACCCACTTTTAGTTCTGCTACTGTTGCTGGCGTTCATGCTGGGCGGCTATTTTGTGGCCAGTTTCCTATACCTGGTGCTGGTAAATGCGGTGCTCGGAATAGAGGTGATGGACCTGACTAATTTGCTGGCTAATCCGACGGAACACCCGGAAGCAGCCGACGCACTTCTGCTCTTTCAAGGCCTGGTACAGTTCTGCTCTTTCGTACTCGGGCCACTCTTGATGCTGCGCCTGGCGGGTGTGAACATCGACCATTACCTGAACTGGAAAAAACTGCCTCTGCCAACAATACTGCTCTTAGCGGGCTTTCTGGTTGTTTTTATCATGCCAGCCAACTCGCTGATTATCAATTGGAATGCCGAGCTCTCCCTGCCTGACTTCATGAAGGGCTTTGAGGAGTGGGCCCGTGCCAAAGAAGATGAACTGGCCGAGCTTACGAAACTGATTGCCAACTTCGGAACCTTCCCGCGCCTGCTGATGGGGCTGCTCGTAATCGCCGTTATACCTGCCATCGGCGAAGAGCTGGTGTTCAGAGGCATCCTGCAGCGACAGGTGCACCGCTGGTCCGGCAACGCACATGTGGCGGTGTGGGTAGCAGCGATCATTTTCTCGGCTATACATGTGCAGTTCTTCGGCTTTGTGCCGCGTGTGTTGCTGGGAGCCTTATTCGGTTACCTATACCTATGGTCGGGCAACATCTGGGTGCCAATTGTGGCGCACTTCTTCAACAACGGCTTCACCGTATTTTTGCTATACCTGCAGCAGACGGGCGCTATCGATTTTAATGTAGAGTCGACGGAGCCGATGCCGATCATGACCATTTTGATATCGGCGGTGCTGAGTGCAGCCTTAATCTATTACCTTTACAAGCAGTTTATGCTGACGCCCACTCGCCCCGAAAGTATAGCCGAGGCGGCCGATGAGCGCCGGAACCAATAATTCAAGACGAACCACCCGGCTGATGCTGCCGGTAACCTGTAACGCATGAGCACCAAGCTATCTGCCCTTAGTAATTTACAGCAACGCCTGATTGTAGGAGTATTAGGGGCGGCACTCTTTATCGGAGGTATAATTTTCAGCGAGTGGACCTTTTTCATCCTGTTTCTGGGGCTCACCGTGCTGGGCACATTAGAGTTTTATAAACTGTCAGAGGTAGCTGGCATCAAACCCAACAAGGTATATGGCACGCTGATGGCGGCCGGAGTTTTCATCGCTGTATTTCTGATAGACAAAGAATATATGCCAGCCGAGTTGCTATACCTGCTGCTACCCGCCCTGTTCCTGATATTTGTGCTGGAACTGTACCGCAAAGAGCCGCAGCCGTTCACCAACATTTCTTTTACCATACTGGGCGTACTCTACATCGCCGTACCATTTTCGCTGTTACAGTTGTTGGGTTATCTGGAGGGTGAATACCGCTGGCAGCTATCCTGGGGCTTATGCTGCTGATCTGGTCATCTGACACAGGCGCTTACATCGCCGGCAAAAACTTTGGCAGGAACAAGCTCTTCGAGCGCATTTCTCCGGGCAAAACCTGGGAAGGCTGGGCTGGCGGTGCTATATTGACTGTACTGGTTGGTTGGCTGCTGTCCATGTTTTTTCATGATTTGGAACTATACCAGTGGATAGGCGTAGCTATTATAGTATCGGTTTTTGGCGTCTTGGGCGATTTAGTGGAGTCACTGCTCAAGCGCAGCCTGGGCGTGAAAGATTCGGGTACGCTGTTGCCTGGCCACGGAGGCATTCTGGATCGCTTCGACAGCCTGATCCTGGCCGTTCCATTCATCGTCTCATTCCTCAAAACTTTCTAAATTATTGTTGATTAAGGTGTAGGTATGTGTAAATAATATTTACATAACTTTACCGCCATAATTGTTAATCACTGATTAATTCAAAAGCTTAAAATGATGTTATACAAAGAGCCAGCACCGATAAAGGACAGGGAGAACCCATTTGAGTCGATGATGTCGCGTTTCAACATTGCGGCAGAGATTCTGGGGTTGGATGAGGAAGTTTACAACGTTCTCAAAACTCCAACGCGTCAGGTGATCGTGAACGTGCCTGTCACGATGGACGATGGCAAAGTGCGTGTATTCGAAGGATACCGTGTGATTCACTCTACAATCCTGGGGCCGTCTAAAGGCGGTGTTCGCTTTGCACCGGACGTGTTCCTGGACGAGGTGAAGGCGCTGGCTGCCTGGATGACCTGGAAGTGCGCCGTGGTGGATATCCCTTACGGTGGTGCCAAAGGAGGCGTTATCTGCGACCCTTACTCCATGTCGGCTGGTGAGATGGAGCGTCTGACTAGAGCGTATACGCAGGCTTTGATTGATACCTTTGGCCCTGATCAGGACATACCTGCCCCAGACATGGGTACCGGTCCGCGTGAGATGGCCTGGCTGATGGACGAATACTCTAAAACAAAAGGCTCTACTGTGCATGCTGTAGTTACAGGCAAGCCGCTTGTGTTGGGTGGCTCACTGGGCCGCGTAGAGGCAACTGGTCGTGGTGTAATGGTATCGGCTATGGCTGCCATGGATAAACTGGGCATGGACCCGGCCAAATCTACGGCGGTGGTGCAAGGCTTTGGTAACGTAGGTGCCTGGGCTGCCAAACTGATGGCTGAGCGCGGTGTGAAGATACTGGGTGTGAGCGATGTAAGCGGTGCTTACTGGAACGACAACGGCATCGACATCGAAGAGGCTATCGAGTATAAGAACAACAACAACGGCCGCCTGGAAGGCTACAAAAACGCCGAGAAGATTAGCAACGACGAACTGCTGATCGCCAAGGTAGACGTGCTGGTGCCGGCCGCTGTGGAAGATGTGATCACGATCAAGAACGTGGACCAGATTCAGGCCCGCCTGATCGTGGAGGGTGCCAACGGACCTACTTCTTATAAAGCAGACAACATCATCAACGAAAAGGGCATCATGGTAGTGCCGGACATCCTGGCTAACTCAGGTGGTGTAACCGTATCTTACTTTGAGTGGGTGCAGAACCGCATGGGCTTTAAGTGGACGCTGGAGCGTGTAAACACCCGTGCTGAGCGTATCATGAACGAGTCATTTGAACGTGTGTATGCTGCCTCTCAGAAGTACAACGTGCCGATGCGTATTGCGGCTTACATCGTGGCAATCGACAAAGTAGCGATGACTTATAAGTACCGCGGCGGTTTCTAAGAGA
>NZ_AKIS01000162.1:0-8560 GCF_000277005.1 Pontibacter sp. BAB1700
CCTGTAGTCCAGCGCATCCACGCTCCCATCCTGCTGCCGCAGCACCAGAAAACCACCGCCTCCTATGTTCCCGGCATCAGGGTATACCACTGCCAGGGCAAACTGCACCGCCACTGCCGCGTCCACGGCATTGCCGCCTCTGCGCAGTATGGCAGTGCCCACTTCAGAAGCCAGCGGATGCGCTGTCACCACCATGGCCTTGTCAGTGACCAGCCCGGTTTCGTTTGTATCCCAGCCTGCGCAGCCCGAGAAACTGATGATTGCAAGAATTAGGGTGATCCTGATGAATGTCAAGCCTGCTCTTTCTTTTTTCAGTGTATGAATCCTATTCTTTACCCGATTGCAGCGCATCGGGTTTTAAAGCAGGTATAGCTGCAGGCTTAAGGATCGATTATCTCTGGCTGCAAGAGGCGCATCCGAACCGTATACCTGTATAGCCGTTTTTATTAACTTATCAGGAAACTTACATATGGTATTCAAACAACCTCCCATACTGCACAATGAAAAAGGAGCGCTACGCACTGTGGGCTTTGAGCTGGAGTATACCAATGTAAGCATAGAAGACTCGGCGCAACTAGTTCAGGAGCTGTATGGGGGAATTATACAAAAGGAAAACCGCTTCAAACAAAAGGTAACAGACACGAAGCTCGGCGATTTTACGATTGAATTCGACCTGACGCTGCTGACGGAAAAGCGCTACAAAAAAGTGTTTGAGACCTTCAATCTGCGCCTCGAGGATGTCAAAATCGGGAATGGCACCCTGGAAGATGAGGTAGAGGAAACGCTCCGTAGCCTGGTCGGCAAGGTGTTTCCGAACGAGATCGCTTGTCCGCCCATTCCCTGCACGGAGCTCGCGGAAATAGAAAAAGCTGCGGGAGGCCCTTTACAAGCTTCATGCTGAGGGAACCAGTCTTTCCTCACCAACGCCTTCGGCACCCACATCAATGTGGAGGTTCCACGTCAGGATGTCGGTACGCTGCTGACCTATCTGCGCGCTTTCCTGCTGCTGTACCCCTGGCTGCTGGAAGAAGGCCGGACCGACCTGGCAAGGCAGATCAGTCCCTTTATTGCCCCATACCCGATCGAATACGTGACCCTTGTGCTGAACCCGGGCTACACCCCTGATCTGGACGGGTTTATCATAGATTACCATACCTACAACCCCGACCGGAACCGCCCGCTGGACCTGTACCCGCTGCTAGCCCACCTCAGAGGCGACCTGCTGATGCAGTATACCAAACTCGGCAAGGTAAAGGCCCGCAGTGCCTTTCATTACAGACTGCCCAACAGTTCGATCGCACAGCCGGACTGGACGCTGGCACAGGAATGGAACATCTGGGTACGGGTGGAGGAACTGGCAAGCGACCCGGGCATGGTAGAGCATCTCAGCAAAGAATACGGCTACCTCAAAGCGAATACCCTGCTAGGATTTGAAACCAAATGGATCAAAAGAATACGGAATGGCTATCCTAAAATCTAAAAATAAGATACACCGCGGCAGACCAACCATTGGCATTACCGGACCGGACAAGGGAGGCGGGGCCGCCTGGTTCTTCACGGCGCTCTCGGTACTTATTGCCGGGGGCCGGCCCGTGCGCATCACGCCCTCCAGGCCCCGCACTGCTGATGGTCTGCAGGGACTGATCATAGGCGGAGGCGCTGACGTGGACCCTACTATTTATGAACAGGAGCATGTGATGGACGAGTACCTGCAGCGCACGCTGCAGCACCCGAGGAAAAACATTTTTCAGCGGGTGGGCCGCTTTGTGAGCTGGGTCTACTACCCGGCTGTTTTTCTGCTGCGCAAGCTGCTGAGTCGAAAGCTTTCCTTCGGACTGGACCGTGCCCGCGACCAACTGGAACTGCAGCTGCTGGATCAGGCCGTCCAGAAAGGCCTGCCAGTGATGGGCATCTGCCGGGGCGCGCAGCTGATGAACGTCTACTTCCGGGGCACCCTCTACCAGGATATCAATACCTTTTACCTTGAAGAGCCTAATCCGGCGAGTGTGTTTCCGGTGAAAAAAGTGCACATAAAAGCAGGGAGTAAGCTCGCACAGGTGCTGGGGACGCAGCGACTTCGCGTGAATGCGCTGCACAACCAGGCAGTAAAAGAAGCAGGAGAATCCGTGAATATAGTGGCCCGTGAGCCCAACAAGGTCGTGCAAGGTATAGAACACCAGGAGCAGGAATTCATGATCGGTGTGCAATGGCATCCGGAGTATCTGCCGCAGAGTCGCTCACACCGTCGGTTATTCAAAGGACTGGTGCAGCAGGCCAGGCTGGTCAATCAGCAGATCGAGGAGCAGGACCTGCAGGCTGCCATGTCACAGCCAGCCCTGGAAGCCGAAAAGCAGTTGGAACAGCAGTGCGATGATACCCAACCCGAGTGATAGGCTACTTTTCCAGCGATTTCTGCAGGTATAGCGCTTCGTTCTTGAAGCGCACCAGTGCCAGCGCAACGGCTTGTTCGTAGAGCTGCGCCCTGTCTACCGCATTGTCAGTAAGCAGCCCGATGGCGCCGGATACCTGCTTTGAGTTGGACTTGTTGAACACCAGATCATCCGCTGCACCCAGTTCCATCCCCTGCCCCACCAAGTCAGCCACAATACCCGGCAGGTAAAAAGAAGCGGACCGGGCCTTGCCTATACCTGTGGCCGACCGTACCACCACCCAGGCAAAAGCAGCCAGTTCATCGTCGTGCGTCTCCACACCACCTTCTATACCTATCCAGTAATCACCCTCCGGATGTGCCGCACAGGCATTGTTCACCCTGTTCAGGGCACCTGTCAAAGTCTCCTGGTCAGTCATAGGCTGGTCTGCGACGCCCGAGGGCACCGACACAGGTATGGCCTCGAAGTGCACACCAGGGAACATTTTGCGGAAACCCCGGAGGGCAGCCTCTATTTTGACGGGATTGCGCGAAGAGACGACGATAGTTTGCTCTGTTTTGCTCATCAGGTATATGCTACTTGCTCGGCTACAAAGGAAGTGAAGTGAATGCAGAAGTAAAAATCATCTATTCTCCGCTGAGCGGCTTACAGTACCGGTCGCTACTCAAAGAGCATTATATAGGTATAATGCATAGTTCTACTTCCTGCCAAACATCCTCATTTACTACGCGTTAGCAATTACATAGGACTCCGGCAAATTCTATTTCGCTACCATAAAACTATGTACAGCTATGGCAAACTATTTTGAAAAATTCGCGCAGGAAGGTAATGAGTACATCAACCAGCTGGCGGCAGACCTGGGGCATCCGGAAGAAAAAGGACAGACTTACATTCTGCTGAGGGCGGTCCTGCACACGATCCGGGACAGAATCGCCATCAGTGAGTCTTTTCATGTGCTCTCACAATTGCCAATGTTCCTGAAGGCCCTCTACACAGAGCACTGGCAATACCGGGAGCAGCCGCTGCAGTTTGAGAGCCTGGAAGAGTTTAAAGATGCCGTGAAGCAGGAACAGGCCAGGCACGGAGAGCAGCAATTTAACTGGTCACAGTCCACAGAAGACCTGATCGCGGTGGTGCTGACTTCACTGAGTATGCACTACCTCACTGAAGGCCAGCTACAGCATATTGCAACACAGATGCCAGCAGACATAAAGCCGCTGTTTCCGGCAGCGCCCGAGCGCCACCGCGGCTAAGGTATACCTACTGCGGCATGCAGACCAACAGGGCCCGGCACTGACAACTAACGGTTTTAATGGTGACCGAGGTCATTCTTTTGCTTGGGTCTGATGTAGAGATTTGTACTCAATCCAATAAGATCCAAACTCAAAACTCTGAAAAGAATGGCAGCATCATCACAAAGACAATTGACAGGCAAAGTAGCCCTTGTAACCGGCGGTTCCTCGGGCATCGGCAAATCCAGTGCGATCCTCTACGCCCGCGAAGGGGCCAGAGTAGTTGTGTCCGATATTCACGAAGAACCGGGCATGCAGGTAGTGCAAGAGATAGAAGGCCAGGGCGGTGAAGCCATCTTTGTGCTGGGTGATGTTTCGAAGCCGGAAGACTGCGAGCGCATGGTGCAGCAGGCCGTGGAGAAATTTGGCCGGCTGGATATTGCCTTCAACAACGCAGGTATAGGCGGTGAGGCCAACCCGATCGGTGAGATGAGCATCGAAGGCTGGAACAAGGTCATCAGCGTGAACCTGAACAGCGTCTTTTACTGCATGCATTTTCAGATCAGACAGATGCTGCAAAACGGCGGCGGTGCTATCGTGAACAATTCCTCTATCCTGGGTCAGGTGGGCTTTGCCAACTCCGCCGCCTACGTGGCCGCCAAGCACGGCGTGGTGGGACTCACTAAAAACGGGGGCATCGAGTATGCTGCTCAAGGTATACGCGTCAACGCCATCGGACCTGCCTTTATCAAAACGCCGCTGCTGACCGATGCCGGTATGACCGAAGAGGTGTTGCAGTTCCTGGCAGGCAAGCACCCGATCGGCCGCCTGGGAGAGCCCGAAGAGGTTGCAGAACTGGTGATCTGGCTCAGTTCTGACAAAGCCTCCTTTGTGACTGGCGCCTACTATGCTGTGGATGGAGCCTACCTCACCCAGTAATTCCCCGTATGACAACAAAGCGAGAGCAAGCGTTATTTTAATTCAGATACTCACCTTGTATTGGAATTAAAGGTGCAACCAGCGGGGGAATTCCTTTCCTCCGCTGGCTGCATCAACACGAACTTCAAACTGACTATGAGTGTAACAGAGCAGAAAAGAGTAAGCAAAAGCCCGCTAAACCCTGACCAGCATATGGACTGGCATAGCCTTGACGCACAGGAGGCACTTGAGCTGCTGGGGGTATCATCTAAAAAAGGACTGACAGAAACTGAAGTACAGAAGCGGCAGGAGCAATACGGACGCAATGTAATGACGCCAAAAAAGCAACAGAGTGCCTTTGTGCGCTTTATGTTGCAATTTCACCAGCCGCTGATTTACATCCTGCTGGTCGCCACGGTAGTCACCCTCCTGCTGGAAGAATACATTGACTCAGCTGTGATCTTCGGAGTCGTATTCGTCAATGCCATCATCGGGTACATACAGGAATCCAAGGCGCTTGCTGCCATCGATGCGCTGTCCCGCAGCATGACGGCCAAGGCACAGGTGATCCGGGATGGCAAAAAACAAAACATCAATGCACAGGAGCTGGTCCCCGGTGACATAGTGCAGGTACAGTCCGGCGACAAGTTTCCGGCTGATGTGCGGCTGGTGCACGTGCGCGACATCAAAGTGGACGAATCAGCACTGACCGGTGAGTCTGTGGCAGTGGAAAAGAACGCAGCGCCTGTAGCGGCCGACGATGTGC
Organism: Pontibacter sp. BAB1700; assembly: GCF_000277005.1. Taxonomy (NCBI): domain Bacteria; kingdom Pseudomonadati; phylum Bacteroidota; class Cytophagia; order Cytophagales; family Hymenobacteraceae; genus Pontibacter; species Pontibacter sp. BAB1700. The sequence continues at coordinate 5,307 of NZ_AKIS01000162.1, forward strand.
TGGGCGACCGCTTCTCGATGGGCTTTGCCTCCACAGTCGTGACCTATGGGCAGGCAACCGGTGTGGTAGTGAGCACGGGCGATAAGACCGAAGTAGGCAAAATACAGGAGTCGATCTCGAGTGCAGAAACCCTGGAGACCCCACTCACCAAGAAGATCAAGGAATTCAGCCACCTTCTGCTCTGGGTTATTCTGGGGCTGGCCGCTGCAGTGTTTATTGTGGAGACCGTACGTGGAGCGGACTGGGGCGATACCTTTATGGTGGCGGTGGCTCTCGCAGTAGGTGCTATACCTGAGGGGTTGCCCGTGGCTGTAACTATTATGCTGGCGCTGGGGGTTTCCAAAATGGCCAAGCGTCGAGCGATCATCCGCAAGCTGGTGGCGGTGGAGACGCTTGGCAGCACAAACGTGATCTGCTCTGATAAAACAGGTACCCTGACCGAAAACCAAATGACCGTGCAGCAGATCGTGGCCGGCAACAAGGTATACGCCGTGAGCGGACTGGGCTATCGCCCGGAAGGCAGGTACAGGAAGGTGAACAGCAGGTGGACCTGAACACGAACAAGGCGCTCGAGCAACTACTTGTAGCGGGCCTGCTCTGCAACGACAGTTCAGTAAAAGAGAAAGAAGGCCAGTGGACCATCGAAGGCGATCCGACCGAGGGTGCCCTGGTGGTGGCCGCACAGAAAGCCGGCTTTGAGCGAGGCGAACTGGAGCAGAAACTGCCTCGCAAAGATGCCATTCCCTTTGAGTCGGAACACCAGTACATGGCCACCCTACACGAAGGTGAACGACGCGTCATATACCTCAAAGGCTCCGTGGAAGCCGTGCTGGAAAGAAGCGAAAGCATGCTGCTGCCCGATGGCGAAACCGGTCGTCTGGACACGGATGGCATTAACAAACAGGTAGAGCAAATGGCTGGTGAAGGCCTGCGCGTGCTCGCATTCGGCATGGCTGAGGCGGAAGACCTCAACAGTATAGACCACGACAACATGCGCTCCGGCCTGGTATTTATCGGTTTGCAGGGCATGATCGACCCGCCGCGCAAGGAAGCTGTGGAAGCTGTGAAACTTTGCCAGCAGGCAGGCATAGACGTGAAGATGATCACCGGTGACCATGCCGCAACGGCCTCCGCCATCGCCAGCCAGATCGGGCTGGAAGGCACCCGTGAAAACGCAAACTCAAGGCCATCACCGGAAAGGAACTACAGCAGATCGAGGACCGGGAGTTGGAGGAGATCGCCGAGAGAACAGCCGTATTCGCCCGGGTAGCCCCTGACCAGAAGCTGCGACTTGTGAAAGCCCTGCAGGCCCGCGACCATGTGGTGGCCATGACCGGTGACGGCGTGAACGACGGCCCCGCCCTGAAACAGGCAAACATAGGTATAGCCATGGGCATCACCGGAACCGACGTGGCCAAAGACGCCTCGGACATGGTGCTCACCGACGACAACTTCTCTTCCATAGAAGGAGCTGTGGAGGAAGGCCGCAGCGTGTTCGACAACCTGACCAAGTTCATTGTCTGGACACTGCCGACCAACCTCGGTGAGGGACTTGTGATCTTGTTCGCTGTGGTCCTGGGCACGCAGCTGCCGGTGCAGCCGGTGCAATTGCTCTGGATCAACATGACCACTGCAGTGCTGCTAGGCCTGACACTGGCCTTTGAGCCGAAGGAGCCGGGTATCATGGACCGTCCGCCGCGCCCTACAAACGAGCCCATTCTGACCAAAGACCTGGTCATGCGCACCTTGCTGGTAGGTACGCTCCTGCTGATCGCCGCCTTTGGCCTATACCTGTACGAGCGCCGCATACTGGGCACAGATGTAGCAGAGGCCCGCACGGTGTCGACAACGGTGTTTGTGGTCCTGGAGTCTTTTTACCTGCTGAGCTGCCGCTCCCTGGTGCGGCCCATGCGCCAGATCGGCTTCTTCAGTAACATGTGGGTGTATTACGGTATCGCGGCGATGTTCTTCTTTCAGGCACTGTTCATTTACCTGCCGATCATGAACACCCTGTTTGGCTCGGCACCACTGGATGCAATGCAGTTGCTGCGCATCTTCGGCGCCGGTGTAGTACTGCTGATCATCGTGACCATCGAGAAGACCATCCGTTTTAGCATCAACAAACGAAAAGAGAAAGCGGCGGCCAGTAACTAGGCCGCTGCTATACCTAAGCCTTGAAGACTTTAGTTCGCATTGGGATTGTACTGGTTTCGCTATACTTGTTGCTTATGGGTTTTTTATCGTTTCAGCAAGAGAACCTGATCTTCTTTCCGGAAAAACTACCCACTGATTACCGTTTTGGGTTCAGGCAGGAGTTTGAGGAGCTCACTATACCTGCCAGCGACGGCACCAAACTGCACGGTGTGCTTTTTAAAGTTCCTGACCCGAAAGGGCTTGTGTTCTACCTGCACGGAAATGCCGGCTCGGTGGACTCATGGGGCTGGGTATACGAAACCTATACTGACCTGCAGTACGATGTGTTTGTGCTAGACTACCGCGGGTATGGCAAAAGCGAAGGCAGCATCAGCAGTGAGTCCCAGTTTTATGCAGACGTGCAGACGGCTTACGATGTCCTGAAGAACAGGTATGGCGAAGAGCAGATCGTGGTGATCGGCTACTCGATCGGGACAGCCGCTGCTGCTAAACTGGCGGCCGAAAACAAGCCCCGGCTTCTGATCCTGCAGGCCCCTTACTATAGCCTGGGCGATCTGATGCAGAGCCTCTACCCCTTTGTGCCTACCTTCCTGCTCAGGTATAAGTTTGAGACGTTCCGGTTTGTACAGCTGACCAAAGCCCCGATTGCGCTATTCCATGGCATGCTGGACGAGATCATCTACCTGGGTCCTCTGAAAAGCTGAAGGCACACTTAAAGCCAACGGACCGGTTAGTGCTGCTTAAAGGACAGGGGCATAATGGCATGAATGAGAACCCCGCCTACAAACGAGAGGTGGAACGCATACTGGCAAAACTGCCTTGAGTTGGCCACCCAAAACAGAGCCGTACAAAACAAATGCATTACCAAGCAAGTACCTCAATAACTGAACAATAAAAGAATAGATGGAAGGAGTATTTAACACCACAGGTCGGACCAACGTACCCGATTCCTATACCTATACCCCACAAAACGAGCAGGAAGCCTGGATCGCTATTATGCACGCCTGCGTAGCCGTGGACGATGATGTAGCAGACGAAGAACTGGATGTGATGGCCCATACCCTGGCCAACAGAAAGCTGTTTGAGGGGCACGACATCAT
>NZ_AKIS01000163.1:0-12600 GCF_000277005.1 Pontibacter sp. BAB1700
CCCGGGGACACGACATGATGTCGGGCAGCATCCTCTACCCACCGCACGACCCTGAAAACGACATAGGCGTGCTCTACATCGAAACCAGTGGCTGCCTGCCCATGTGCGGGCACGGCACTATCGGTACCGTCACCATTGCGCTGGAGGAGGGTCTGATCACACCGAAAGTGCCCGGACAGCTGCGGCTCGAAACACCCGCCGGACTGGTGAAGGTGAGCTATACCCAGGAAGACAAAAAAGTGAAGACCGTGAAGCTCACGAACGTGGCCTCATACCTGGAAGCGGAGAATCTGACGGTGGAGTGTCCGGAGCTGGGCGAGCTGAAACTTGATGTGGCCTACGGCGGTAACTTTTACGGCATCATCGATCCGCAGGAAAACTTTGCAGGTATACAGCACCACACGGCTGATAAACTGATCTCCTGGAGTCGTGAAATTAGAAAGCGCATGAACGAGCACTATACCTTTGTGCACCCTGAAAACGATACCATCCGCGGTCTCTCGCATATCTTATGGGCAGGCACTCCCCTTTCGGCTACTTCCACTGCCCGCAATGCGGTGTTCTACGGCGACAAGGCCATTGATCGCTCTCCCTGTGGCACAGGCACTTCGGCCCGCATGGCGCAATGGTACGCAAAAGGGCTACTGAAGCCGGGGCAGGAATTCATTCATGAAAGCTATATCGGCTCCATTTTTAAAGGCACCATAGAGGGGGAAACGACCGTAGCTGGCAAGCCGGCCATTCTACCAGGTATAGAGGGCTGGGCCATGGTTACCGGCCTAAACACGATCTTTCTGGATGATGAGGATCCTTATGTACACGGTTTTCAGGTGATCTGATATGAGCAAAGTAGTTATCGTTGGAGGCGGCATCATCGGGATGTTTACCGCCTGGTATCTCACTGAAGAAGGTTTCAGTGTCACCATCATCGACAAAGGGGACCTACGCGACAACTGCAGCATCGGCAATGCCGGCATGCTGGTGCCGAGTCACATCATCCCGCTCGCTTCACCGGGTATCATCAGTAAAGGGTTTCGCTGGATGCTCTCCTCCACAAGCCCCTTCTACATTCATCCGCGCCTGGACAGGAGGCTGCTGCAGTGGTGCATGCACTTTTACAGAGCCGCTACGCCACAGCATGTAGCCAATAGCATTCCCTATCTAAAAAACCTGAGTCTGCTGAGCAAGAGTCTATACCTAGAGTTTGCCGCAGCACATCCGGAAATCGAATTGAAACAGGACGGTCTGCTGTTGCTCTATAAAACAGCAGAAGGCGCACACGAAGAAAAGGAGTTTGCCTTACTGGCCCGGCAGCATGGTCTGGAGGCAGAGATTCTGTCACCAAAGGAGGTGCAGGTACTGGAGCCAAACCTGGAGCTGGATATTTTGGGAGGCGTGCATTTCCCAGACGATGCGCACCTGAATCCTGCAGCGCTCTCTGCTTGTCTGCACCGCCTCCTCCTCGACAGAGGAGTATGCATGGTGTCTCACCTGGAGGTGCTCGATTTCGTCACTGCCGGAAGAAGCGTTACGGCGGTTGTGACTGACAAAGGCGACATTGCCACAGATCACATCATTGTATGCGCCGGGTCCTGGTCGGGAGAAGTGGCCCGCAAACTTCAGCTCAACCTGCCGATGCTGGGTGGCAAAGGGTATAGCTTTGTAGTAGATAACAAACCAGCCATTCAGCGGCCAACCATCCTGACCGAAGAGCGTGTCGCGGTGACACCTTACGGCAATAAAGTACGGTTCGGCGGCACCATGGAGATCACCCCGGCAAACCGGCACATCAACATGAAACGGGTACAGGGAATCCATGCTTCCATAGCCCGCTACTATACTAATTTTAAATGCCCGCTGCCTCAAAAAGAGAACGTCTGGAGCGGACTTCGTCCCTGCTCTCCGGATGGATTGCCTTACATTGGCTATACCCAGCGCTGGAATAATGTGCTCTTCGGCACCGGTCACAGCATGATGGGTGTGAGTCTGGCGCCGGCAACTGGCAAGGTACTGGCTGAGCAGTTGACGCACCGGAAGGAGAGTGTACTGAGTGATGCTTTTTCACCGGACCGTTATCATCAGGCCAGCTATCAGCTTTTGAAATAGTGCCCCGAATTGCAAAAATTAGCTATCTTTAATGATCAGTTAAAATTGAACACTATGAAAAAATTCACCCTGCCCCATAAAGTCACACTGCCGGCTGCGATGGCTCTGCTGACACTGGGTATAGAACCGGCACAGGCACAGACCCGGCAGACGCCTACCTTCACCCGGCAAGATACGCTGCGCGGCACGATTACTCCCGAGCGCGCCTGGTGGGACCTCACGCACTACCACCTCGACATCAGCGTAAATCCGGCTGACAGCAGCATCCAAGGTAAAAACACCATCCGCTACAAAGTGCTGGAGCCTTACCAGATCATGCAAATCGACCTGCAGCCTCCTATGCGTATGGAAAAGGTGCTGCAAAATGGGCAGCAGTTGAATGTGCGGCAGGAAGGAAACGCTTACTTTGTGCAGTTGGTGGATGCGCAGAAGGAAGGAGCACAGCAAGAAGTAGAGGTATACTATGGCGGTAAGCCGCAGGTGAGTAAAAACCCGCCCTGGAGCGGTGGCATCACCTGGAAGCGCGATGAGCGGGGCAATCCCTTTGTGGCAAGCTCCAACCAGGGGGCCGGCGCCAGTCTGTGGTGGCCCTGCAAAGACCACATGTACGACGAGCCGGACAGTATGCTGATGAGCGTGACGGTTCCCAAAAACCTGACGGACGTATCGAACGGTCGCTTGCGTGGTGTGGATGAAAACCCGGATGGCACCCGCACCTTCCATTGGGCGGTAACCAACCCGATCAACAACTACGGCGTGAACATCAACATAGGCGACTACGTGCATTTCGGGGAGAAGTACCAGGGCGAGAAAGGCGTGCTGGACTGTGACTACTGGGTGCTGCGCGATAACCTGGAGAAGGCAAAGGTGCAGTTTAAAGATGTGCGCCGTACGCTGGATGCCTTTGAGCACTGGTTTGGCCCCTACCCTTTTTACGAGGACAGCTACAAACTCGTAGAGGCGCCCTATCTGGGTATGGAGCACCAGAGCTCCGTGACCTACGGCAACGGTTATCAGAATGGCTACCGCGGTCGCGACCTCAGTGGATCTGGTTGGGGCCTGAAATTCGACTACATCATCATCCACGAAACTGGTCACGAGTGGTTTGCCAACAACATCACCTACAAGGATGTGGCAGACATGTGGATACACGAAAGCTTCACGACCTACTCAGAGCCCTGTTTGTGGAATACCACTACGGCAAGCAGGCCGGCAGCGAATACGTGATCGGCATACGCCAGAACATACGCAACGACCGTCCGATCATTGGTCACTACAACGTAAACAAAAGTGGCTCCGGCGATATGTATCCGAAAGGCGCCAACATGCTGCATACCCTGCGCCAGGTGGTGAACGACGACGAGAAATGGCGTGGCATCCTACGCGGTCTTAACAAGGATTTTTACCACCAAACAGTAACCACGGAGCAGATCGAGAACTACCTCTCCAAGCACACAGACCGCGACCTCAGCCGCTTCTTCGACCAGTACCTGCGCGACACCCGCATCCCTACGTTGGAGTATCGTCTGGAAAGGAAAAAGCTAACGTACCGCTGGGCCAACGCGGTGGAAGGTTTCGATATGCCGGTGAAGGTATACCTGAACGGAGAAGAAACCTGGCTAGAGCCGACAACCGACTGGAAAGAAATCAAGAAAGTGAAAACCGGCACCAAACTGACCATCGATCCGAACTTCTATGTGCAGGAAGGGAAGGGAGTTTAGAAGTTTGGGAGTTTGAGAGTTGAGGAGTTTGGGAGTTGAAGAGTTTTTAGAGCTTAGATTTCAATTTTTGAAATACTTTGAAGTTTTCCATCATGTTTATCTATACCTGAAGTAGTCAGCATAGACGCCTAATAATAATGTCATCGTTTAAAACAGAGGGCCTGCCAGAATTGTCTGACAGGCCCTCTCAATGATTTGATGCACTCTGGAGTTTTAAACTCCTAAACTCCTAAACTCCCAAACCCCTCAACTCTCAAACTCTCAAACTCCTCAACTCATTTCACTCCGACAGCTTTGAGCTCCTGCTCCAGGCGTTGGTTCCAGCGTTCCTGGGCTGCTGTGTCGAGGCCGTGGCGGGTTTCAGAGTCATACTGGTCCTGCAGCTGGTTCATCTCACGGTAGGACTCTATGAAGAGGTACTGAATGTTGCTGTTGTAGTCGGCCAGCGACAGGTCTTCAGGCTTTATCTTCTGCTTAAAGCGTTCCGACACAAGCTTTACAATATCAAAATGCCTTTGCTCGTGGTTTAGACCGTATGGACTTCGGGCGTTATCCTTTACCCAGGATGAGCTCTTCAGCACATATACCTTCATGTTGAGGTGGAGGTGGATGATGCCATCTTTTACTTCAGTCTCGCCTTCGTATGCAAAGCTCGGAAACACTGTGGCAGCATAACGACTGGTGCGGTTCACATCCGCTTTAAAGTCATTCCAATTCAGTGGCCTGCTCGTGTCATAAAACACCGTGTCTTGATCGGCGGGTGCGGTATAGTCTGTAAAGGTTACTTTTATACCTTTGGCAAGTTTCGGGTTGGTGTTTGCTTCCTGGTCCATCCAGGTGTTGAGATAACGCAAAGCCTCCTTAATAGACTGCCGCAGCGCAGGCTCTGTTACTTCGTTTCGGCCCACCGGGCGTTCGTAGCGTCCGCCGCCTTTATACTGCAGCAGCTGCACCGTCTCCCCGTCACGCTCCATTTCAAACGCCATTTCTACCGCAATGGTACCCGCCACACGACCAGCCGCAGAAGGGGCTTCTTTCACCTGCATTTCTTTCAGGCGGATCACGACGGGTCGCAGCGATTTATTGGCGGGTATACCTTTGTTGATGAACTCACGCAAAGCGATGTAGCCCCCGCCCTGCAGATCGACAGGTTGTGCCTTGCCCGCGCCGGTAAGTGGTAGCAGGTAGGCAACGGCTTTTTTGTCGGTGCGTTCGTCGATCACATTGGCGATGTAAAACTCACGTGGCGTAAAAGGCATTTTCTCGGTGCGCAGCACGATCGGCTCTTTATTGTCAGCCACAGGTGACGCAGCTATACCTGCCCCACCCAGGTAAAAACAGACGAGCAGCAAGCAGGCCACTAAGAAGACGCTGCCCCTGGTTTTGAAAAAGTATTTCATGAATCGTTAATGCTAATGCTGTTAAGGTATAGCTAAAACAGTAGCCTCCCCTGCTTTCGTTCAGTAGGCAACATGTTGCTTATCATAATATTTCAACCGCAGGCATTAAACCATTTTTTTGCAATGCAGTCTATATTTTTAACTATCTTAGCCATGCATTCACGTATCATAATTTCGTTTCTTATCTATGAAGATTAGCTTCCATTTTGTAAAACACTTGCTGGTTTGTGTCCTGTTGTTAGGTCCGATGCTGGTAATGGCACAAAACGGCAATAAAAGCAACCGGCCTAGTCCACCCGCTACGGCTTCCGGTAAAATAGGCGACGCACTGGTTACCATTGAGTACAGCAGCCCTGCCGTGAAGAACCGTAAGGTATGGGGTGAGCTGGTACCTTACGGCAAGGTATGGCGTGCCGGTGCCAACGAGGCCACCACAATCGAATTCAGCAGAGATGTACTGGTGGAGGGACGTCACCTGGCAAAGGGCAAATATAGTCTCTATACCATACCTGGCGAAAACCAGTGGACCGTGATCTTCAACAAAGCCACAGGCCAGTGGGGTACGGAGTACGATGAAAGGCAGGATGCGCTGCGGGTAAATGTGAAACCACGCAACACCATGGCCATGCACGAGCGCCTCTCCTACCATGTTGTCCGCAATGGCATCCTGATGCGCTGGGAGAAGCTGGAGCTGCCAGTTAAGATAAAGTAACTATAAATGAAAAGCCGCCTATACCTAGTATATGCGGCTTTTTTATGTCAAACCCATACCGATACGACCATGATAAAACTACTGAAAAATGCATCCTCAGCCGGAATGGTACTCCTGTTCCTGATCGGCTGCGCCGGCACTTCCACCACTACGTCAGCTGACGAGTCAGCCACCGCATCTGCTACCGCAATTACCGGTTCAACTGCCACGGCCAGTGCAGGTGGATCTACGCAAACCGCCAGCGCTTCTCAAAACGATGTGCAGCAGGCTACACAGTTGGAAGGTGCCTGGCGAACAACAGACGGGCAGGGCAATGAGGTGGTGATGCTGGTGCAGGACGGCTTCTTTACGATTGCGCGGTTCAACCAACAGAACAAACAGTTCCTGGGTACTACCGGCGGCACCTATACGGTTTCGAACGGGAAATTCAACATCAAACAGGAGTTCAACACACTCGACTCCACCCAGGTAGGCACTACAGCTTCAGCTGACTACAAGCTCGAGAACGATCAGTGGACGTTAATCAAAGATGGGATAACCGACACCTGGAACCGAATAAATGAAAGCAACAGCAACTCTCCCCTGGCTGGCACCTGGCGCATCACAGGTCGGGAGCGGGACGGTGAAATGCAGACCATGCGCCCCGGTCCGCGCAAAACCTTGAAAGTACTATCCGGTACCCGCTTCCAATGGATCGCCTTCAACTCCGAAACAGGTCAGTTCTCCGGTACAGGTGGCGGCACATACACTGCCGAAAATGGGAAATATACCGAAAACATCGAGTTCTTTTCCCGCGACAGCAGCCGTGTGGGCATGTCACTCTCCTTTAACTTTGAAGTGAAAGACGGTAACTGGCACCACTCGGGCCAGAGCAGCACTGGCAACCCAATCAACGAGGTCTGGTCCCGTATCTCCAAAGATTAATCCTTCAGGTATGGCAGGTATGTGTTGTATATCTGCCATGCTTTCATGAACTTGACCGCCAAAAATAAAGCTCACTATGGAGGACACGCTGGACCACTTGGTCGTGACAAAAGCATCCGGTGAAAAAGTACTTTTCTCGGTCGGTAAACTCCGGCACTCGCTTCGGAAGTCCGGTGCTGATGAGCAGCAGGCAGATGAAGTTCTACGCCAGTTGGCCCCAGAACTTACCTCCGGTATTTCGACCCGTAAGATCTACCGCAAAGCCTTCGGCATCCTCAGGCGTCTTTCCAACACCGCCGCCGCCCGCTACAGCTTGAAACAGGGCATTATGCAATTGGGTCCCTCAGGCTTTCCTTTCGAGAAGTTCGTAGCGGAGATACTGCGGGCACAGGGCTATACCACCGAGATCGGGGTATTTGTAGACGGCCACTGTGTGCGACACGAAATAGATGTGATCGCGTTAAAGGACGGAAAACGAGCCATGATCGAGTGCAAGTACCACAATATGCACCGCAACAAATCTGACGTGAAAGTTCCGATGTATATCCAGTCCCGCTTCAAGGACGTGGAGAAGGTATGGCCATCGGAACATGAGTATGAGGTCCGCTTTCATGAGGTATGGGTGATGACGAACACCCGCTTCACGGAAGACGCCATCCGCTTCGCCAGCTGCATGCAGATGCGCCTGATTGGTTGGGACTATCCTGCCAAAGGCGGGCTTAAAGACCTGGTGGACTCTTTCCATCTCTATCCTCTTACCTGCCTCACCACCCTTACCAATTCTGAAAAGCAGCGCCTGCTCGACCAGAAGATCGTGCTGTGCAGTGAGCTGCTGCACGAAGAAGAACTGCTGCAAAGTATAGGCCTGCGAGACGACCGAGCTAAACGTGTGCTCAAGGAAGTGGAGAATCTCTGCAACGGCTTGTATAAAAAGTAAATCACAGCACCTGATAGTAGTTCCACAGGTATAGCAAGACGAGAAGGAAGGATTTTATTGCATCTGCTTCTCTGCCTCCAGCATATTCTCCAGTCCCTTGAAAAATGCATCCGGGTTAAAGGAAATGCTGTCAATGCCGTGCTCTACCAGGAAAGCGGCAAATTTGGGATAATCACTCGGAGCCTGACCGCATAATCCGACTTTGGTGCCCGTCTTTTTAGCTTTCTGCAGCGTCATCACGATCAGTTGCTGCACCGCCTGGTCAAATGGAGAGAAAATGTCGCTGAGCAGACCGGAATCACGGTCGGCACCGAGTGTCAGCTGTGTCAGGTCATTGGAGCCGATGGAGAAGCCGTCGAAATGTTCGGCAAATTCCTCGGCCAGCAGGGCGTTGCTCGGAATCTCAACCATTACGTATACTTCCAATTCGTTTTCGCCCCGTTTCAGACCATTATCGGCCAACAGTTCGATCACTTTTTTGCCTTCCTCCACGGTGCGGCAGAAAGGGATCATCAGCTTCACATTGGTCAGTCCCATCTCTTCCCGCACTTTTTTCATGGCGCGGCACTCCAGTTCAAAGCCCTCCTGATAAAGCCTATGGTAGTAGCGGGATGCTCCCCGCAGCCCGATCATAGGGTTGGCTTCGTCGGGCTCAAACTGCCGTCCGCCAATCAGGTTGGCATACTCATTAGACTTGAAATCGCTCATGCGTACGATCACATCCTTCGGGTAGAATGCCGCCGCGATGATGCCTGTGGCTTCTGCCAGCTTGTCTACAAAATAGTCTGCTTTGTTCGGGTAGTGGTGCGTAAGTTGCTCAATATTCTCACGTGCTTCTTTGCTCTCCACTTTCTCAAAATGCTTCAGCGCCATAGGGTGAATCTGGATGGAATTGTTGATGATGAACTCCATGCGCATCAGCCCGACACCGTCGTTTGGCAGGAAAGAATACTTAAAGGCTTGCTCCGGATCACCGAGTATCAGCATGGCCTTTGTCTTCGGCTTCCCGAGTTTGCTCATGTCTGTCTTCTTCTCGTCCCAGTCCAGCTTGCCTTCATACACATAGCCTGTCTCCCCTCCCGCAGTTGACACGGTCACCTCCTGCCCGTCCCGTACTGTTTTGGTCGCATCATCCGTGCCAAGCACAGCAACAGCACCTACCTCCCGCGCTACGATGGCAGCATGACTGGTTCTGCCTCCTTGTTCGGTGATAATGGCACTTGCTTTTTTCAGGATAGGATCCCAGTCCGGATCTGTTTTGCGGGTAACGAGCACTTCACCCTCCTGTAATTTGTCACTCTCGGCTGGTGAGTGCAGTACGCGGGCTGTACCTGATACAATGCGGTTGCTCAGGCCTATACCCGAGCAGAGCACCTTCCCCTCCTCTTTTAAGGTATACTCCGTGAAAAAAGCTTCATCCTTGTGCTGACTCTGCACTGTTTCAGGTCTGGCCTGTACAATGTAAAGCTCCCCGTTCAGACCATCTTTGGCCCACTCAATATCCATGGGCTGGTCGTAATGCTCCTCGATGCGCTTGCCCCATTTCGCCAGCTGCACTACCTCATCGTCCTGCAGCACAAACTGCTCCTGGCGCTCCACCGGTGTGTCCAGGTTGACGATGGCATCCGTCGGGCTCAGCAATTCACCCTCTGACTTGTCGGCATATACCATGGTTTTGGCCTTGCTGCCCAGCTTGCGCGAAATGATCGGCTGCTTTGCCTTGTCGAGCGTTGGCTTAAACACCACAAATTCATCGGTGTTCACAGCGCCCTGCACCACGTTCTCGCCCAGTCCCCAGGAACCGGAAATGACCACGGCATTCTCAAAGCCAGTGTCCGGATCGAGCGTGAACATTACACCGGAGCAGGCTTTGTCGGACCGTACCATAGTTTGTACCCCTACCGACAGTGCCACCTGCATGTGCTCAAACTCGTTGTCAACCCGGTACTTAATGGCTCGATCTGTGAAGAGGGAAGCGTAACTGTGGTGGCAGGCTTTGTAGAGGTTCTGGAGTCCACTCACATTGAGGTAGGTTTCGAGTTGACCGGCAAAGCTGGCGGTAGGCAGGTCTTCGGCAGTGGCGCTGCTACGCACGGCCAGCGAGATATCCTCCCCGTATTCAGACTTCAGATAGGTATAGCCTTCTTCGATCGCTTCCCGAATGTCCTCTGGAAACTGAGCGTTTAAAATAAGCTCCCGCGCCTGTTTCCCGATGTCAGATAAATTGTGAAAATCATTCGTATCCAAGCCAGAAAGTATATCAGTCAGTTGCTGCTTCAATTCATTCTGCTCCAGAAAATGCCAATAAGCTGCTGAGGTAGTGGCGTAGCATCAGGCACTTGTATACCTTCGGGATTGAGTTGGTTATACATTTCTCCGAGTGAGGCGTTTTTGCCACCCACACTGCTCATGTCTTTGTAGCTAATGTCTTTAAAATGCTTGATGAACGGTTCCATGGCTCGCTGATTTGGGTATAGATCTGATGGCAAAAGGCGGTAATGCCACGATATACACTAGTGATAACGGAAGCTTAAACACTTGGTTTTGACTTATATACAAATCAATCTTTACTAAATACCAGTGTTATCAATCGGTTCCATAAGTTGCCTTAAGTCATAACATCAGTTCAAGGAAAACCCTGCCAGCAACTAAAAAAAACACATTTATAATATTTTTTAAGTAATTTTTACATAATTCATTGCCTTGTTTTTAAAATACTCGTATAACATCCTAACATTCAAGCATATATTACAATAATACAGGAGGTTTTATGGGAACAGTCAGACATATTCTCCAGAAAAAAGGCAACAAAGTGATTTCTGTTGCCCCTACCAGCACCGTCTACAGTGCCCTTGAAACCATGGTAGAGCAAAACGTGGGTGCGCTCATCGTGATGGACAATGGCAAGTTTGCCGGTATGTTTACTGAGCGGGACTATGCCCGAAAAGTCATCCTAAAAGGCAAAGCCTCCCGCGATACGCTTGTGCAGGAAATTATGAGCGAGCACCCGGTCACCGTTACCCCAGACACTACACTGGAGCAGTGCATGAAACTCATGACCCAGAAATACATCCGCCACCTGCCAGTGTTTGACAATCAGGAACTGATTGGCTTGGTGTCCATCGGTGACATTGTGAAATGTATGATGGATGAACAAAAATGCATCATCGAGGATCTCGAGCACTATATAACCGGGCACCACGAGTAGGTAGCCCGGATATCATTTATTAGGAGAAAACATGCAGGAAACAGCCGAAACAACCACTTTACTGTGGCCATTGGTGGTCTATGGTGCCATCGTGCTCAGTCTGGTATTGCTGATACTGGGCTTATCGTATGTATTAGGCCAGCGCGGCAATGCCCGAGCAACCGGCGAACCTTACGAAGGCGGTATCATCAGTGCAGGCGGTGCCCGTATCCGATTCTCCTCTCAGTTTTACATGGTGGCCATGATGTTCGTGATTTTCGACGTCGAGACCATCTTTATTTTTTCTTGGGCCATCGCTTTCCCTGAGCTGGGTTGGTATGGCTATTTCGGTGTGCTCGTCTTTATTGTGATGCTGGTAGTGGTGCTGGTATACGAGTGGCGCAACGGCGCCCTGGACTTCGGCCCGGATGGCAAGAAGATACTGGCTGCCTATAAGCGTATGCTACGGGAGCTAAGTTTGAATTAACAGAGTAATCTTGCCGGAAGCTTTATATGAGACCTATATCGATACTTTTTCTAAAGCTTTTGATCAATGCTGTAACTAACACCCAACAATATGAAATGGTGGCTAAGCAAACCGGATGAACCTGCCAATGCTGTGACAGGCACCAGCTCCTACGAAGAGACAGTGCAGCAGAGCATCATGCTCACCACGCTGCAGGACCTGATTGCATGGGGCCGCAAGAACTCCATGTGGCCCTTTCACTTTGGGTTGAGCTGCTGCTTCGTGGAGATGGCCACCAGCATGACGCCTAAATACGACGTAGCCCGTTTTGGTGCCGAGGTTATACGGGGTACGCCACGAGAAGCCGACGTGATGATTATTGCCGGCACCGTCTTCATTAAAATGGCCCCTATCATCAAGCGACTGCACGAACAGATGATGGAGCCGAAATGGGTGATCTCGATGGGCTCCTGCGCCAACTCTGGCGGCATGTACGACATCTACAGTGTGGTGCAGGGTGTCGACAAATTTCTCCCAGTTGATGTGTATGTCCCCGGCTCGCCCCCMAGACCAGACGCCTTTATGGAGGGCTTGATGCTGCTGGCAGAGCGTGTTGGCCAGGAAAGAAGACCACTTAGCTGGACGATTGGGGAACAAGGCGTTATCCGGCCGGAGAAAATAGAGGTGAAAGAAAGAAAAAAAGAACGCTGGAGCCAGATGAATGAATTCCGGTCGCCGGATGAGCTATAGAAGTTTAAGAGTTGGGGAGTTTGAGAGTTGGGGAGTTTGGGAGTTAGAGGGTTGATTGTCTGAATCAGGATTTGCAGGATTTAAGGATTGACAGGATTCTCGTGCATGATTGACATCCCCCTGCTCCTCTCAAGAGGGGAATTCCTGCAACTACCTACTTACAGGTTTAAACTTCGTTGCACACAAAACAGATCACTGGCAGGTATAGAAAGACATACATGCACGCTGGCAACGAAGCAAAAAAAGGCGCCCGGTGCACCACCGACGATTTTTTGTTTGAGCGGTCAGCGAGTTCAAAATCGTCTTGATTTTTTTGCTTACTGGGAGTAGGGCCTCCGATTTTCATTTATAGAAAGAAGTATGCCCGCCGCACAGCGAAGCTATAAAACAATCCAAT
>NZ_AKIS01000164.1:0-19962 GCF_000277005.1 Pontibacter sp. BAB1700
ACTGCTCCACCGAGGCCAATTCCCCGTTGGCGTACTTGCGGAAGAGCCCCGGTTCGGCCATGTCACCAGTGCCCGTGTTGCGCAGCACGAAGCGGACCATGCCCGTCTCGGCGCTGCAGCGTCCGGTGATGGAGACGGTGGGCGTCGGCTCGGCCGGTTTGTTGTTGGAGGGCGTGATCCAGGCGCGGGTGCAGACGGTCAGGCCCCGCACCGACTCGTCGCCGCAGGTGACCAGGTCCTCGATCTGAATGGTGCCCTTTTGGCCGGCCGCCAGGTCGCCCACGGAGAACTCGTAGGAGCCGTSGGCAGCAGGGGTGTAGGGGCTTGTCAGCCGATAGCAGCTCGACTTCCCTGGGCAGCTGCAGGTATACCCTGGCGTCGGGGGCGGCGGCGAAGCCGGCGTTTTCGTAGCGCACGGTGGTGGTGCTCTCGAAGCAGCGGCGTCGGCGGGTGGAGGAGACGCTCACCGACAGGTAGGGGGAGAGGGTGACATGATTAGAGAAGTTAATTCCATCTACACCCATATCAGGTGAAGGTATATTTACTGTCTTAACTGGGCAGCTTTGTGTAATCGAACGTCCTTTGTCATTTGGGAAGATTTGACGTAACATATAAGTGCCAGGATCAACAGTAAGCGTGTAGTTACCATCTTTATCGGTTAGCGCATAACTTGGTCCTGGAGTCGCTTCAACAACAATACCGGCTAATCCGCTTTCATCTTCTTCCGGTTTACAGTTCTGATTTGCATCATGATAAACTTTGCCTGTTATATAGCCTTCCAAGGGGTTATAGGTATTAGAATGATAAACAGTGTAAGCATCACTAATTTTATCTTCTACCATTAATTTTGTACCTCTTTTGTTTACAACCAGAGTTTGGGGAAACTCTTGCTGCTCCTTTTCATACTTTAGGTTACCATCGGTGTCGTATATCCTGAAAAAACTTTTCTGTTTGTTGGATGCCACATAAATATTTCCGGCAGCATCCACCGTCATATCACTCTTATTGTACCTGTGGCGCGTATCATCCCAGCTATAATTTCCCATGGTTTTAAGCAACTTACCATCAGGACTAAATTTTTGGACCCGGGCACCATTATAATCAAGCACATACACATTGCCATGTATGTCTGATGCAATGGCTTCTCCAAGTTTAAACTCGTCTCCAGCGCTACCTACCAGCCGTTGAAATACACCATCAGGACCAATTTTTCGGAGCAACCCTTGTCCATAATCACCCAGGTATATATTACCACTTATGTCTACATGTATGTTGCTGAAAGTTTGCCAGCCTACATTCGGACCATAGTCAGTATACTTCTCCAGGAACTCTCCCTGATTATTGAATTTTAAAATGCCTTTGTTAGTAAAGGTGTTTGAGAGCAAATAAATGTTGCCATGTATGTCTAGGGCGAAGTCAAGAATTTCTCTGTAGTTATGGTCAATAAGGAAATCTGAAATTAATGTAGTAGGCTTACCAGAGTTATCAAATTTTATTACTCTTTGGCCTTTTTTGTACACATAAGGATGCCCCTTATCGAGCACATACACATTGCCTGCATCGTCCAGGGCAAGTTCCTGGGTTCTGTAAAGATTGCCCCATACCTGAAGGAAATCTCCATTTTTAGTATACATGATTACTTTGCTGCCGTCCCAGCGGAAGTCTGCTGCATATACATTGCCCTCACGATCCAAGGCAATGCTTATTTTCTCTCCGTATAAAAAATCATCAACATCATCACTGAACTCATGGTATATCTCGCGCAGGTAGCTTCCATCCGTATTGTAGACAATTATAGTGTGCGAGGCGCGATAAGCCACATATATTTCTCCTGAGTCATGTATGGCAATAGACATTGGGTAGTAATGTGGTTTTTTTGCGGCATTGACTTGCTTAAAATCTACTAAGAGCTTGCCCTCTGCAGAATATTTCAGAACATTGTGATGCACATAGCTATCGATAACATAGATATTGCCATCAGCGTCAAGTGCTATGTCTTTTACGTCAGTATCTGTTTGCTGAGCTCCATGGTTGACATTTATTATTTGGAGAAGTGTACCCTTGCTGCTGAATTTTTGAACACGCTTGTTACCTGTGTCAGCTACATAAATATTCCCATCGTTATCAACAGCTACGGCAGAGGGAGCGCTTAACTGACCAGGTCCATTACCGAAGGAACCAAACTTAAGCAAAAGCTTGCCCTCAGGACTAAACTTAGCAACTACAGCACTGGTATCACCAACTATATAAAGGTTGTTGTGCTGATCCAGAGTAATGCTATAACCGTAATAGTCCTGCAGCACAGACTTGTCGGGGCCATAGCCCAGGTCCACATTACCATCGCGATCAAACTTGACTATACCTGATCTTTGGGCCAGATAAATATTTCCCTGGTTATCCAACGCAATGTCTTCCGGTAAAGAGACAGGAACGCCTACTACCTTTGCTGGCTCAAATTTCGGAGATTGAGCTACAGAAAAATGACATAAAGAAAGGAAAATTATTATAAACTGTAGAGTTGTTCTCATAGGCACTAAACAGAGGTTGCTAACAAGGAGATATAATGCTGTAAATGTAGATTTTAAGCTATAAACATAGCGCTATATTGTGTGATTTGCTAAAGGTAGATTGAAAAATACGACCTTTGTTATACCTGCATAGCTTAACTTTGCAATCCTATCACCGTTATCACTTCGACCCATATAAAAACGAAACAAGCATGCCTCATATCTATACCAATAAAGTAATGTGGTCGCACCTGGATGCGAACATGCACATGCGTCACTCCGCCTATGCCGATTTTGCGGCGCAGGCCCGTATCGAAGCCCTGGAAGAACTGGGGATGGATCTGAAAACCTTTCAGCGCCTGCATATCGGGCCGATCCTGTTCAGAGAAGAAACCTCATACCTGCGGGAAGTAGGAATAAACGAGGAGATCACCATTAAGACGGAACTGACAGCCAGCCGCAAAGACGGCTCCCGCTGGGCACTGCGCCACGAGCTGTTTAAGGAAGACGGCGTGAAAGCGGCGGTGATCAAAGTGGAAGGCGCCTGGATGGATGTGCTGAAGCGCAAGCTAACCGTGTTGCCGGAGGAACTGGCGCAGCACTTCCTGGAGCTGCCGCGCAGCGCCGATTATGTAGAGCTGGAAGGGTAGGGTTAATCGTGCCGCTCCCAAGAGGGGAATCTCTGACATTGCTTATTTAAAAGTACGAATTCAGAGCAAAGGTCGAATCCTATTGCTTCACAAGCGGCCAGAGTCCGCCGAATAGCGCGCACTCGCCAGAGGCGAGCGAGGGTGTTGTGGCTGATTCAGTTTACAGCTTGCTGTTCCATTTTGCTTTTCGCTTCTATACACCAAAGCAGTTCACTGATAAAGTGATCCGCTCGCTTGTCGGTTGCCTCTTTGTCCGAGGCGTTGCCTTCTTCGTCATAGTTGTCCTGCACTTTGGGAACCGGAAACATAGCGGGTACTGTCCAGGCGCGCATTTTCCAGAGTGTGAACTGCAGCGAGGTAATCACTTGCGTACCACCAAAAGCTCCTCCCGAAACTGTCGAGATGGCTACTGGCTTACGGTGCCATTCGTCATAGAGCAGGTCCACCACGTTTTTAAGGCTGGCCGGATAGCCTCCGTTATACTCGGGCGTTACGATGATGACGCCATCCGCACCCAATATCTTTTCCCTGAATTCCTGCATGCCGATCGTGGGCTCATTCTGCCGACTGTAACGCTCGTGAAATACCGGGAAGTCGTAGGCTTTCAGGTCTATGATCTCTGTAGTGGCGAGCTGGTGTTCTTCCAGGTACTTTTTCAGGTATAGCACGACGCGGTGACTTTTGCGGCCGGTGCGTACGCTCGAAGAAATTATGGCGACGTGGGGCATGGGTGCTGTGGTTAAAGGTTTCGGTTTGTATTTGAGTTGTTATCGCTTTGTCAGTAGAGTAATCATTTTTCCAACTCAGCGAGCAGGTCCTGCAGGTCGAGCGGCTGGGTATACATGGTGATGGAACCCTCTTCGTCACGGGCCACTTCTCCTGAGGTCGGTCCCAGTACAACTCTACGCCATTGCCATCTGGGTCCGACAGGTATAGCGCTTCCGAAACACCATGGTCCGAGGCACCGTCAAGGCGGTAGTTCGCTTCCCTGATTCGCTTGAGAATAGCAGCCAGATCTTTGCGGGTAGGGTAGAGGATGGCGGTATGGAAAAGGCCGGTGCTGCGAGGCGGCGGTGGGGTACCGCCTTTGCTGTACCAGGTGTTCAGGCCAATGTGATGGTGGTAGCCACCCGCTGAGACAAAAGCCGCATCCGGTCCGTACATCATCACCAACTCAAAGCCCAGGAGGTCGCGGTAAAATGCCAGTGCCCGATCAAGGTCTGCCACTTTAAGGTGCACATGCCCGATTCGGGTCTGCGTGGGTACAGTATACTTGTCTGATGCCATGGTCTTCTGCCTTTTAGTCTTCAATACTAGCCCATACGCGCATCACAGTTTTTTGTGTTGATCGAGTCCTGTACGCTTGCATCATAAATCACTCTGCGCCAGTTCAAGCAGGACATCGTAGTAAGGGCGGCGCAGCATTTTGGCTTTGAGCCAGGCGTAGAAACTCATGGCCTGAATGTCCGTGTTCTCAAACGACTCAAACTCCAGGCTCTGTTCTACCTGCTGAAAGAAGGCTTCGCTGGCGACAAGCGCGGGTTGATTCACCATGTGCTTGATCAGTTGCAGGTACTGCTTCACATTGTAGTATGCCGGCTGCTGCAGCAGGTCTTTGAAGGTGCGCTCAAATGACCGGATCTTGTTCAGCACCAGATCCTCGTTGCCCAACTCATACTGCAGAATCAGCTCGCCCATTTTTTTCTTTAGCACCCACTCTCGCCCCATGGTCTGCTCCAGCCACTTGTCTGATCGCTTGATTCCCAGCAACACGCGGTTTGCCTTGCCGAATGCACCCTGCGCGAAATAGTTGAAGCTCAAGCCCAACAGGGCAGTCAACTGGTCACGCTGACTCAGGTGCACTTTGCTTTTATAGAGCAGTTTCTCCATCAGCCCGATAGCCTCTTCGTTATTGCGCAGAAAGACCAGGTTGGCTACCATCAGAAAAATGTAGCGCGGGTAAAAGGTGGCATAATGGTTCTTTCCGTCTCCGCTCATGCTGTTGTGCAGGAGAGCCAGGTAATGGATCGACTCCACAAATTTCTTGTTCCGGTACAGCACGTGTGCGATCATGTAGAGCAGGCTGAGCTTGTAGTACTGATGGGCTTTGATGAAACCGTATTTCTGTTCTGTCTCCTGGTACTGGCTGATGATGTAAGGTTCAAAAGAGAGAAAATCCTTCCGGGCCAGCACAGCACTCCGGGCAATGGACATCAGCTTGTAAAGCAACAGCGGACGCTTGCTTACGGCCTCGGTCAGGTTGTAGCTGGCGAGCACTTCCTGTATGATCCGGTCGAAGTGCAGGTCGCGGCCCTGTCTGCGGACAGCCTGCAATCGCTGGTTGATAATACTGCTGGCGATGTTGGCTCTCTCCACTTCATCTGCTGCCAGTTTGTTCTGATTTCTCCTGGCTATGATCTGTTCCAGGTCTTCGGCAAACTCACTGTCCGTTTTCTCGATCTGCAGGTTATAGATCGTGTTGAGCAGATCGTATTGTTCGTTGGCAGTGGCCATTTTCTCCGCTTTGAGCAGGTAGTGCCAGGCCAGCCGCTCCACCCGCGCATCGAACAGGTAGCGGGCCAGGGAAAGCAGACCCATGATCGAGGAGGCTGCTGTGCTGTCCTCCTCCATCCGCTTGAGCATGATAAAATCCGTGAGGTGACGGGTGAGCCTTTTGCGGAGCGCATAGTAAGCCACCGGATTCGGTTCATCCGGGTATAGCCGCGCGATAAGTTGTTCTGGGGTGTAGTTCTTTTCCTGCAGCAGTAATTTATAAAGTGCCAGGTCTTTGCGGCTCTTCTTCTTTTTCTGTCGCTGAATGAAAATGCCAAGTTCCCGGCGGTCTTCTTCCCCCAGCGTTTCCAGCGTTATCTTGAGATCGTCCATTGTGCGTCAGTTATGGAGGTCGTGGTCAATGAAATGGAGAAGCATTATTTCTAATATCCTAAAGTGTCTGTTGAATAATTTTTAGTAGCTATAATGAGCTACATGCTAAATTTTAAAAGTCTTGCGGTGTGAATATAAGTAATTGTTAGTTAGTAATATATGATTAGGTAAAATACATTTCAAAAGTCCTTAAAGTTAGTTTGCTGGCTTTCTATACCTGTGGTAGTGTTGTAGGTTTGATCTATCAAAAGCAAGAGAAAAACTAACACTATAAACACACATCGACCATGAAAAATCTACTGTTCACCATCATTGCCTTCTTTGTTTATTTTACCTGTCAGGCGCAGGACATCCTCATCAAGCGCAACGGCGACGAGCTGGAAGTAAAGGTGCTTGAGATCGATCTGGAGGCTGTCAAATACAAGCGCTTCGATAACCTGGAAGGACCCATTATCTCCATTGCCAAAGCGGATGTATTTATGATCAAGTATGAAAACGGGACCAAGGTGACCATGAATGAGATGCGACCTGCCGTGCAGCAACCCGTTTATGCCCAACGCACGGGTTACCCGCAGGAGAACCTGAAGCTGGGTGGACCACGACTGGGTTTCACAGTCCTCAGCCAAAAGTACATCGACCACATCAGCAACGACTACGACACCAATGTCAATGCCTTCATGACGCAGTTTGGCTGGCAGTTTGAAACGCGGGTGTTTACGCTGGAGAATGGCACGTCGGGTTTGTTTGAGTTTGTGCCATTGATAGGTGGCCTGGAGCAGGGCAAGTTCCTGCCGAGCCTGAGTGCGCTGGTAGGCATCAGAAGTGCGAAAGGGCTGGAGTTTGGCCTGGGTCCAAACGTGTCGCTTGGCGGCGCGGGAATCGTGCTGGCAGTCGGTACCAATTTCCAGAGCCAGGGAGTAAACTTCCCGGTCAACTTTGCGGTGGCACCTTCTAAGGACGGCGCACGATTCAGTCTGCTTTTCGGCTTCAACTCACGTAAATACTAAGCCGCCCAGCCATGAATAAAGTTCTTCTGCTGATCCTGTTTCTGAGTATACAGCAAGCCCTGCTTGCACAGGATATTATCGTAAAAGTATCGGGTGAGGAAATACCTGCCCGGGTACAGGAAATCACGCTGCACGATGTGCTTTACCAGCACCCTGATTCATCGCAGGGTGTGATCTGGCGCTTGCCGAAGACAGAGGTATTTATGGTGAAGTTTGAGAACGGAACGAAAGAGGTTTTTGAACAGCACTTGGCTGACAGTCTGGCAAGCATGGCACAGGGAATGACACCTGAGCAGCTCTATGAACTGGGCAAAGCGGATGCAAAGCATTATTACAAAGGCAATGGCGCCATGTGGGGCTCAGCTGCCAGTTCGATGGTTATGTTTCCAATTGGACTGGCGGGCAGTGTCGTCATTGGGGCGACTGCCCCGAAAGTGAAGCCGGAGCGCGTGTCTGATATCGGCTTACTGGCGGAACAGGACTACCTGAGAGGGTATCAAGAGCAGGCAGCCCGCAAGAAGAGAGGAAAAGCTTTGGCCGGTGTGGGAATTGGCGCAGGTATACAGATTGGTCTGCTCATTTTGATACTGACCAGTATGCCTGTTATGCCTTAAGTACTGCCCATGTAAAAAACGGATCGGGTGTGGCAATATATCAGCGCTTGCCATACCCGATCCGTTTTGTGTCACTACAAATACTTAGCAGCAGCCACTGCCCGGTGTACAGGCCAGGTTTTCGATGGGCTTGCTACCGTAAACCGTGATGCTGTAGATGCCGGTGTTGCTTTCTCTGAAGGCCTTTATACCTTCTGCATCCAGGTAGTCCTGCAGAATCTCGTCCGGCACATGAATCGCTTTTTCTTTCTGCACCGTGATGTTTTCAAAGCCAACTTCATGGATGATCTGCAGGTATTCCTCTTTCTGTATTGCGCCTGACACGCAGCCGGCATACATCTCGCTGGCCTGCACGATGCCTTCCGGCAGATCGCCTACCAGCACCACATCCGAAATGCTGAAGTGTCCGCCCGGCTTGAGCACCCGGAAAGTCTCGGCAAAGGCCTGGCGCTTGTCCGGCACCAGGTTGAGCACACAGTTGCTGATCACCACGTCGGCACGGTTGGCTGCAATCGGAAGCGCTTCGATCTCACCCTGACGGAACTCCACGTTGTTGAAACCCAGCTTGTCGGCATTTTCGCGGGCCTTGGCAATCATAGCCTCGGTCATATCCACGCCGATCACCTTACCGCTTTCGCCTACCAGCGCACGGGCCACAAAGCAGTCGTTGCCGGCACCGGAGCCCAGGTCAACAACTGTCTGGCCTTTGCTGATCTGCGCAAATTCGGTCGGTACGCCGCAGCCCAACCCCAGGTCTGCATCCGGGTTGTAGCCTTCCAGCTCGGTGTAATTATCCGCAAAAATAGCATAGTCCACGGTGCCGCAGCCTGTGGCGCCGCAGCATGAGGCTGCATTTTGCTCCTTGCTTTGCAGCGCGATCTCACTGTACTTGTCGCGCACTATTTTCTTAAGTTCTTCTGCCTTGTTCATAGTTCTTAACTTTAGTTTATCGGTAAATCACGATGGATTAAAACAAATTTTTTTTAACAACAACTGCTGCCACAAGCCGTGTAGCTCTGGAACAACACGCCCAGCGTTTCCTGCGCCTGTTTCCATACCTGCTCGTTGATGCAGTAGCACACTTTTTTGCCGTCAATGTCTCCCTGAATCAGGCCAGCTTCCTTCAGCTCTTTCAGGTGCTGCGAAACTGTGGACTGCGACAGCGGCAACTCGTCCACTATATCGCCACAGATGCAGGCTTTTCGCTCCAGCAGCACACGCAGAATAGCAATGCGGGCCGGATGACCCAGTGCTTTGGCAAAACGGGCGATCAGGATTTCCTCTTCTGTAAATTGCTCTGTCTTTGAAAGTCCCATAGGTGAATTTTATTATCGTAAAATTGCGATTAATAATCGACTTTTCAAAATGCAAGAGCAGATTTTTTTTTGAGATACAGCCTATACCGGATTCGGACGATAAATATCTTTCCATTGCCAGCCATCCTGGTAGAGGAGGTAGGTCAATGTCTCGCGCCGCTTTTTGTAGGTCTCGGTGGAGTTAAATTCGCTTAAGCGGTCTGTTTTAAGTGGTATACCCGCTTCGATCAGGGCATCCCAGTTCATTTCCGGAAATGAATATGCTCCTGCTCTTCGTTTTTCTGATGTCTCTCCAGCACAAACAGGTAGTAATCCTGCGCTCCCCTGATGGTGAGCAGGTCTTCATCGGAAGGCCTTGCCTCGTCCTGAACGCCAAACTGCAGGAAGTTGATGGCCTCGTCGAAGATCGTCAGGTTGAGGATGACCGACTGCCGCTGTTCCACGCTGTGGAAGTAGTGGATGATCGGGTAGGCTTTGTGGTTCTGGCTGTGCTGTGTGATCATGTCGGCCAGGTCTGCATCATGCTTCAGCAGGCGGTTGAAGTTCTCGCCGTTCCAACTATTCAAGAGCATCTGCTGGGGAGAGTTGCCAAGGCTGTTGAGAAACACGCTGAGCTTCACCTGCAGGATAACCGCCGAAAGTACCGGCATGATGTAGGTAATGGAAATAGTGATGAAAGCGAGTCCGCTGAAAGCAAGCAGGTTGGTAACGATGTCCCATACATAAGAGCTGGGCTTGTAATCACCGTTACCCATGGTCGATAAGGTATAGCCGGCAAAATAGAGCTTCTCCCAGGCAGTGGTGACCTCGTCTGTGTTGCTGTTCAGGACCGAGGCCGGGTCGGAGAGGAGCAGCAGAAAAGACCCCAGCCACATACCTGCCACCCAGGTAAGAATGATAAGGACCAGCAGCATATGACCGACCCGCTCGAGCAGTTTCTTTTTGCCGTCATTACCTGCCATTTTCAGGCACAGGCGCCATGTTTTCTCTGAGAGGAAATTTGTCAGCAGCCCACCTCCCTGAAAGGACAAGGTGGTCGTGACCAGGTCTTTGAGTACAAATATGATGAGGATTATACCTGCTATCGCGTAGAGTAGCTGCATGAATGTTGGGAAATGAAATATACAAGAAGGAAGGCTGCCCTGGTAGAAAGGCTGTCATCAGCGGTTCATACGCTGGCGCATCCGGTTTACGTGGCTGGAGTCGACAATTCCCTGCTTTTGCATGCGTTGCATCATGCTGCTCATCATACCCTGGTGCTGCAGCATCAGGCGACTCATTTCGTTGCAGGCCGCGGTGTCAGCTTCACATAGCGTCATCATCTGTTTCATGTGCTGCTGCATTTGCTGGCGGTGCAGCGAAACCATGCCGCTGGTGTCGCCAATCATGCCGCCCTGCATCATGTCACCCCGCATCATACCGGCACCCATGTTCCGGTCCCGCATGTAGGCCATCATTTCGGAGCGCATCTGCTCATCTTCCAATATAGCGTCGTATACCTGACGCCGATCCTCTTCATCGCGGAGCATTTGCTGCACATTGTCCGATTGCTGGCAGCTGCTCGCACTGAACAGGAGGAGGGCCAGGAGGGAAAGTAATGCG
The DNA here is from genome assembly GCF_000277005.1 of Pontibacter sp. BAB1700. Classification (NCBI taxonomy): domain Bacteria; kingdom Pseudomonadati; phylum Bacteroidota; class Cytophagia; order Cytophagales; family Hymenobacteraceae; genus Pontibacter; species Pontibacter sp. BAB1700. The sequence goes on from NZ_AKIS01000164.1 coordinate 10,583, forward strand.
TTTTTCATGGTTTTATATTTTTGGTTATGATAGATCACTCCATCCAAAAGGAGTAGCCTGTAATTTGGCTGTTTTCTATACTTGTGCATCTACCTGATCTGCCGGCGCAGCAATTGCGCATTGATGGCCACAATCACAGTGCTTAAACTCATCAAAGCCGCACCCACTGCAGGCGACACCATGATTCCCTGGTTATAGAGTACACCAGCAGCCAGGGGCAGCGCGATGACGTTGTAGCCGGTGGCCCAGATCAGGTTCTGTATCATTTTGCGATAAGTGGCTTTGCCGAAAAGGATGAGCGAGGCGATGTCCTGCGGATTGCTGTTGACAAGGATGATGTCAGCCGTTTCGGCGGCTACGTCAGTTCCGGAACCCACGGCTATACCTACATCGGCCTGCGCCAGGGCAGGGGCGTCGTTCACGCCGTCGCCGGTCATAGCCACAAACTCCCCTTTGTCCTGCAGCTCTTTCACCTTCTCCTGTTTCTGGTGCGGCAGCACATTGGCCAGGTAGCCATCCATTTCCAGTTTGTCGCTCACACTCTTCGCCACCCGTTCGTTGTCGCCGGTCAGCAGCAGGTTCTTGATCCCGTTCGCTTTCAGAATCCTTATAGCTTCGGCAGACTCTTCCCGTATCTGGTCGCGCATGGTGATGTAACCAAGCAGCTTACCTTCTACCAGCGTGTAGACAACTGTTTCCACGCCTTCTTCGGCTTCACTGGACGGCACGGCTATATTATATTCTCCCATATAGTTCGGCCCCACCACTTTTACATCTTTGCCCTCGACTACACCTTCCAGTCCTTTGCCAGGCAGGTAGTTGAAAGACTGGGAGGGAGGCACGGCTATACCCTGTTCCTTTACTCGGCGGAGGATGCTCTGGGCGATGAAATGTTCTGAGTTCTGTTCTACACCAGCTGCCAGGCGCAGCATTTCACGTTCGTCAACTGCCTTATCAAAAGTCACGACCGAGGCGATTTCGTGTGAGCCTGGGTGAGGGTGCCGGTTTTGTCGAAGATGATGGTGGTGATGAGGCGGGAGTTTTCAAAAGCCGTACGATTGCGGATAAGCAGGCCGTTGTTGGCCGAAACTGCCGTGGAGATCGCCACTACGAGCGGCACGGCCAACCCCAGGGCATGCGGACAGGAGATCACCATGACCGTCACCATCCGCTCCAGTGCAAAGGCAAATTCCTGTCCCAGGAGTAGCCAGACAGCCAGGGTGCCAAAGCCTGCGAAGAGGGCAATGTAGGTGAGCCATTTGGCGGCGCGGTCGGCCAAGCGCTGCGTCTCCGATTTGGTTTTCTGCGCGTCCTGCACCAGTTTGATCACCTTGTTGAGGTAACTCTCCTTACCTGTAAACTCCACCCGTACCCGCAGCGCCCCGTTGCCGTTGATGGAGCCACCGATCACTTTATCATCCTTGTTCTTTTTAACCGGTTTGCTCTCACCGGTCAGCATGCTTTCGTTCAGGTAACTTTCGCCGTCTTCCACCACGCCATCGGCCGGTACTTTCTCACCGGGTTTTACCAAGATCAGGTCACCTTTCTGAAGGTCCTCAATACGTACCCGTACCGTCTCCCCATCCTTGATCAGCATCGCCTCGGCCGGCATCATGCTCACCAGCAGTTCCAGCGCCTTGGAGGCGCCGAGCACAGAGCGCATCTCGATCCAGTGACCCAGCAGCATGATCACGATCAACGTAGCCAGTTCCCAGAAAAAGTCCATGCCCTCCAGCCCGAACACGATGGCGGTGCTGTAGAGATAGGCCACCGTGATGGCTACCCCAATCAGCGTCATCATGCCCGGAGCGCCTTTCTTCACCTCCTCGGCCAGACCAGTCAGAAAGGGCCAGCCACCGTAGAAATAGATGATGGAGGAAAGCGCAAAGGCGATGTACATACCATAAGGCACCTCCAGTGTGAAGCCCAGTATGTACTGCACCATAGGGCTCAGGATGATCACAGGTATAGAGAGCGCTAGCGATATCCAGAAGCGCTTTTTGAAGTCCTCGATCATCATGCGGTGATGGTCGTGGCCGTGCTCGCCGTGGGGCGGATGTCCGCTGGTGTCCTTGTGCATGGCATGCTCATGTCCATGCAGCGTCTTCTCCTCCAGCCGCTCCGTTACCTGGTCTTTCTGCTGCCGGGCCTGCTGCTTCTGATGATGATCGTGATGCTGGTGCTGGTCCATGGCTTCAGCCGTTTTATGCTCTGAGCTTCTGCGCCATTTCAGGGGTTATTGCTTCGGCGTAGGCCCCATAGGCATCCACCAGCACACCTTTCACTCCTCGGGATGATGAAATAGCATACACCACTGAGTTGTCATCGGGATTGCTCATACCTTCGAAGCGATGTACTTCATCGACTTCGAACTCCTCCGGTTTGAGCTCCATCGGTTTCGTGGTGCAGACGATGCAATTCTCTTTCAGGTTGAAGTCTTCGGTATAGCCTCTCTGCTTAAGTCCGTTTAATGCCTGGGAGAGGGTATCATAACTGTTGTCGTTCATGTTGTTTTTAATATTAGCGTAAATGGTTGCTGGCTTTTGCTGCGTTTTCTTATACTCTATGAGCTGGTTTTTCGTTCGGCAGCATCCGGATGCCGTCTTATTGCGATATAATGTGTAGCTTGAGCGCTTCAAAATCGTAAATTCTGTAAACCATATACCTAAAACTATGCTGATAAAACGCTATACCCAACTTGCACTTGGCGTACTGCTCGCCACATCCCTGACATACTGCAACCAGCCTGAGCAAAACCAGGAAGCATCCACTGACACGCAGGAAGGCCACGCCGGCCACAACATGCAAGCCAGCGAAGGGGCGACCATCATCGGTGCACAGGCAGAGCCGGATACATTGAAGGGCAGCCTGAAGGCCGAAGCCCACGGCATGATTGGCGATGCGCACCTGACCATCGCCTACCACTCACCGGCCGTGCGCGGACGACAGATCTGGGGAGGACTTGTCGCTTACAACCAGGTATGGGTAACGGGAGCACACACGGCAACCAGCCTGATGACTGACAAGGACATCACCGTAGGAGGGAAGCCATTGCCAGCCGGTAAGTATGCCTTGTTTACCATACCGGGTGAGCAGGAGTGGACCATCATCATCAACAAAAACTGGGACCAGCACCTGGCCGATGACTATGCGGAGTCAGAAGATGTGCTGCGCTTCACGGTGCAGCCCGAGATAGCTCCAGTAAAGCAGGAACGGCTTCGCTACGAAATCATTTCGGCAGATGGCGGCACAGGCAGCATCCAGATCACCTGGGATATGCTCCGTGTTGTTATTCCTGTTTCGCAGCAGTAAAATTTACCCGCATCAAAAAACAGAAAAGGACAGGCCTATACCTGTCCTTTTCTGTTTTTATGTGCTGTTGTAGCTTACCTTGGCGTGATCTTCCACAGTTCGCCGTTCTCGTGGTCGGTGACCACGTATAGTGCTCCGTCCGGTCCCTGGCGCACGTCGCGTATACGCTGCTTGCGGTCGGTGAGCAGGTGCTCCTCGCCGGTTACGCGGTTGTTCTCGATGCGCAAACGCACCAGCGCTTGTTCGCGGAGACCGCCTACAAACAGGTTACCCTTCCACTCCGGAAAAGCACTGCCGGTATAGAACTGCGCTCCCGAAGGCGCAATCACCGGATCCCAATAATATACGGGGTCCACATAGCCTTCCTTGGTCGTGACAGCATTTGGTACTGGTGCACCAGAGTACTCCTCCCCGAAGGTAACCACTGGCCAACCGTAGTTTTTGCCTTTCTCTACTTTGTTCACTTCATCGCCGCCCTGCGGTCCATGGTCCACTATCCAAAACTCGCCTGCCTCATTAAACGCCGATGCCTGCACGTTGCGGTGACCGGCTGTCCAGATCTCAGGCAGCGTGTTGTTCTGGTTTACAAAAGGATTGTCGTCCGGCACTTTTCCGTCCGGCGCAATGCGGATGATCTTACCCATGTGGCTGTTCATCTGCTGTGCCTGCGGACGGATCTCTTTGTCAGATCGCTCACCCAGGGTAATGTACAGCATGCCATCCGGTCCGAGGCCAGGCGAGAGCCGTAGTGCATCGTGCCGTCGTAGGTAGGCTGCGCCTGGAAGATCACCTCCACGTTTTCGAGGCGGCTGCTGTCATCACTCAGCCTTGCCCTGGCCACACTGGTGGCGTTGCCCCCTTTACGAGGCTCTGAAAAGCTCCAGTAGATCATGCGATCCGAGCCGAAGTCGGGGCCCAGCGCTACGTCCAGCAAACCGCCCTGACCGCGGGCGTCCACTTTGGGCACACCCGTTATCGGATTGCCAATCTGTCCGGATGCCGATACGATGCGCATGTTGCCGGACTTCTCTGTGACGAGCAGATTCCCGTCCGGAAGTGGCTCCACTGCCCATGGCTTCTGGAGATTTTTAGTGAGCACCTGCACATCAAACTTAGTTTCAGACTTGATCTCACAGGCGCGGGTCTGCCCCTCGAAAGTAGGCTTCTGATCAGGGTGTTTGCCGTGCCCCTGTCAATCGGCTGACAGTCTTCCTGGGTGGCAACAGGTTCTTGCTGGTCATTGTTCTGCTGGGTAGTCGTGTCCTCGCTGCAGGAGGCGCCCATGGTTGCCATACCTAGCGCAGAAAGAACGAGGAGTCTGGATAATTTCATAGTGTTATCTGTTTTGTGGTCGGTATTACAGTATAATCATTCTAGTACTGGATTGTTTTGAATAGGTTCGCTCAGCCCTTAACAACAAGGCCGCACTCTGTTATAAGGCGGCCTTGCAGGTATAGCGGTCACATCGCTTTTCGCTTTAGGAGTCCAGGGCTCTTTTCTTGAGCAGAATGAACTCCTCTTCGGTAATGGAGCCTCTTTCGCGCAACTCCTCCAGGCGCTCGATGGTGGAAATGGATTCTTCAACGGGCTTGATGCGCGGCTCCCGGCCGGTAGTATCCGGGCGGTCTGTCACATGCGTGTCCCTGCGGTTCAGATCGTGTGTCGATACGTTGGATGCGTAAAAGCGGTCTTCGCTGAACGACTCGTCGTTGTAGAAGTCATCACTGATGCGCCGCGTGCCTGCCGGCTGCTCCTGAACGGCCTCGTCAAACTCAGCTTTATAGTCCGAACGCTCGTCGATGGTGTCGCGGTGGGCCCGCCGGAAGTTATCCCGCACGGCATACTCGTAGTCAGTTGAGATCGGCCCGCCCGGATACACGGGGTAGCGGCTGATGCTGCCGGAGTCTACAGAAGAGAGAAAGATGTTTTTGCCCTTGCGGTCGAGCGCGGCCGCTCCGATGGGCACCAGCAGAAAGGTGTCGCGGTCGCGGTCGAAAAAGCGGTGCTCGCCCAACACAGAGAGGTAGCGCACTTTCATGGCCTGCATGTCCACGATCAGGTCTTTTACATCGCCTATTTTTTCGCCGTCGGCACCCACCACACGCCAGCCCCTGACGTCGGTATTGTCCTTGGCTACCTGGTAGTCCTTGAGCTCGCCCAAAGGCACCAGCCTTTCATTTCTTAGATCATTGTCATTCATTTCGGTCAGATTAAGTTCTTTTGTACATCAGCAATCAGGTCAGGAGCAGGTATGTGCGCCAGCGGGAAGACAGCAGCCAATGCCTGCGTTTGTCCGTCTTTCAGCACCAGTTCATAAATGGCCCATCCCAGCAGGAGCAGGATCACGACCAGCAGGATCCAGGGCCACACAGGTTTTTTCTTTTTTTCAATTCGTATTTCAGCCATGTTGCTTTTTTATTTTTTCATAGTTTTAGCTCGGTCACCTGGGCCAGCCACCAAAGCGGCGTGAGGTGCTGTGCTTAATACGGTGTTGCAGAGATGATTGTTGAAAGGATGAAAGGGTAGTCGGGAGAGGGGGCGATCAGGTCAGTTTCTTTTGATTGAGCCACTCCACGGCGTCCATGAGATGTACGAAATATTTGAACTCCAGCGAGTCGGTACTGTTCCTCCCCGGCGGTGGCACCGGGGCATCGGGGGGCAGCACATTGGCAATGCAGCGTACCTCTGAGGTTTCTTTCACTTTCATGTCCCACTCGCTCCAACTCAGGTAGGCCAGGTAGGCGGCAGGTGCCTGAAAAAAGTCCTGCACATCGTTCAGGATCGAACGACAGGGAAATTGCCGGATCATTTTCAGGATGCCTTTTTCCACTTCCTCAATGCTCTCTTCCGTCGCAGTTCCTTTCCAGATGATGTGGAGCATCTTGCGGTCGGCCAGGTAGCGTAGGGTACAGTAGCGCTGTCCCAAACTGTTCCGGTAATGTCTGTATGGTCTTCTCATAGCTTTGTATAGTATAAGGTACAGCTCTAAGTTGATATAGGTTGTGGCGGTTCGTATGTTGCATGGGGCGTGGCGGGAGGTAGAGCTATTAAGTCGTTTTTGCTGATACGGCTTTGCAGGGGAACCGGCACTGCAAATTATTTGGGGACAGCATACTTATGTATTGATTTTAAACGTAAATTGCATCGTGCCTTACGCCGTCAAAAACATATTGCTCTCGTTCACATTCCTGTTTGCATTCTTCAGTCTGCAACACGGGGCGGCTGTGGAGTTGCAGGCTGCAGCTATGCAGCAGGTGGCTGCACAGGGTGAGCTGAGGGAGTTCGACAGGTTACAAGCCCCGTCCATGGCGGTTTTGCAGGCCGAGGATCATGCCGGTACCTGGCAGTTCAGGCCTACGCAATCCTCTAAACAGACCTCTTACGGTTCGCCGGCGCTTGCCGCTAAGCTACAGGAGTTCAGGCTTCAACTTCTGATCGCGCACTACCTGCAGCGGATCAGGCATAGCAGTCCTGGCCTTGCCGTCAGCGACATCATCTTTCCATTCCATTATTTCTGGTAAATCCCTTTCCTTCTTGGTGAGGGTGTCCTGGCACGCCCGTCTTTCGGAAACAGGTATAGGCACCGGTATGCACCTAAGGGCTATACCTGCCTTATGTATTATCAGATTTTAATGGATTAAATAAAATGGATTTAGAAGCAATCGTATTAGGTATTTTGGCAACAGCAGTATTTCTGGTGCCTATCTTTTTCATTCAACGCAAACAAAAAGGGGAGGCCAACAAAGCAAAGAAAGCTTTCCTGGCAGCTGCCTCTGCACAGGGGCTCAACATCGGGCAGCATGATTTCTGGAACGAGCGCTACGGCATCGGAATGGACGAAGCACAAGGCCAGATCTTTTACTGGCACAACGAGGAAGCAGACCTGCAGGAGAGCATCATTGACCTGAGCTCGGTGCGCAAAACTTCTATCGACAACATGCACCGCGATGTGAACGGGAACCGCATCATCGACATGATCGTGCTGCGTGTAGCCCTGCACGGACCTAAAGCGCCGGAGTTATACCTGCCATTCTATAACCGCGAAGGTAGCATGATGCTGAGCGGAGAGCTGCAGTTGGCTGAGAAGTGGAGCAATATCATTCAGCAGAATATGGCAAAGATGCAGGCTGTGCAGGTATAAACCTGAGGCAGCAAGCAGGCCGCAGACAGGAGGGCCAGTTGGTGAAGGTAAACCTTAAATCGGTTTTGCCTCTGCCAACTGGCCCTCTGCTATTTTAGAAGTTCTCTAGCTTTTCTGAACGAATGATCACCAGCTGTAGGTAAGCTTCGTGTCAAAGCGGCCGTCGGTGATGTGCATGATTTTGGACGCGTCGGTATAGTGGTTTAGTTTTCCCTCGAACTGGCCGGATACAATGTGGCTGATTGTGTCGAGGCGGGTGAGGTGCAGGGTCAATTTAGAATCCTGTACCAGGTGGTAAAAATCGTTTTGGTTCATGTCGATCGTCAGCGATGCCATGTCCTCGTGGTCCGGCGTAAGGGTATAGGTGCCGGGTCCGTTCACATCGTAAGCGCTGAAGGCAAAGCTCTGTGAGATGTATTTTTTCTCGTCCTTGAATTTATAGTTGTATTCGGCCCGCACAATCAGCGAATAAGTGCCATCGGTGTTTTTGTGCAGTCGGCCTTCCACGTAGTTGTCTTCACAGACGAAGAAGTTGCAGATCTGGCCGTAGTTGACCCATACCTTGCCATTGGCTTTGAAACCTAATGTATTGCTGCCGTTCTGCGTGACAGGCGGAAGGTTGAACTCGGGCTCCTTGTCGCAGGAGCTCATACCTGCGCAGAGGGCTATACCTGTCAGCAAGAGCGCAATGGTCCGCAAGCTGCGAGACCTGAATCCGGGAGTGCTCATTTGAAGCGAATTAGGGATGCAAGGTATGCAAAAGTCGCTATACTCCAAATGGGTTCAGGTGGGGTTTTGCTGGTAGAACGTCTGGCCAGCTATACCCGCTTTATAGGTTGCTGCTTCAGTCGTGTGGGTGAATTATGGGTTTGCGATGGGCTACCGATGCAGGTGTGGTATGGTAGCTGCCGGTATTAGTGGTACCTTGGACTCTAAATCACCTTATTAACATGAAGAAACTACTCTACGTAGCGATCGCTTTAAGCGCTACAGCCTGCTCCTCAGAAAATAACCTGCAAGACACCCTATACAACATAGCGGAATCCGGCGCCAGCTTGGCCCTCGACTCGCTGCACCACACAGCCAACAGGGAGCTGGAACGCTACACCGGCATTGACTCGCTGGCGAACAAGATCGGTGCGGTTGATACAATAAACGTGGAGCGCAAAATTGAGCGCGGCGTGAAGCGCAGGCTCATCGAAGAACTCTCCAAATAACGATGCGATAAGCAACGGCTTCTAACACCGCTGCACCTTGGTAGGGCAACGGGAGCTTACTTCACATACTGCTCCTGCTCTGTCTTTCGTAATAAGCCCAGGCCATGCAGCGTTTGCAGCAGGCTGTCGATTTGCTGGAGGCGCTGGCCTTGCTGGGGCTTGGCGACGGGCTTGAACTGGTAGAGCAGGTCTTCGGCTGTGGCCGGGCGCTCGTGCAGCTGCAGGGCGCGTTGCACGGCCTGCGCCTGTTCCTATAGCGTTTTCGGCCAGGCCAGGGTTTCTTTGGCGGTGGCTTTGGCAACTTTGGTTTTGGTGCTGAGGCCGATCTCGGTTTGCTGCGTGCCCTGCGGATTCTGGTACTCCGGACGAAGCCAGCGCACCAGCCCGCGTGCCTCTTCGGCGGCGCGTTCTTTGTTGAGGGCCACCAAGCGCTCAAGTATTTCCTCTTCTGGCAGGTTGGCGGGCCAGCCGTAGGCGGCGGCCACGGAGGCATCGAGCTCGGTGTGGAGTTGCAGCAAAATACTCACCAGCCCCTGCTCGTGGGTTTTCTGCTCTTTGGCCGAAAGCGCCTCACCCGACCGCAGTTTCTCGAGCACGTTGTACATGTCGGTGATGGTGAGCGAAGGGTGCTGCGCCTGCCGCTGCTTGCGGTGTGCGTCCAGCTGCTCGGCTATACCTCTGATGTGTTCTTTTTGGGCTTCGGTTGCGGC
>NZ_AKIS01000165.1:0-3752 GCF_000277005.1 Pontibacter sp. BAB1700
GGAGTTTGAGAGTTAGAAAGTTGGGGAGTGGATAACACGAGACTGTCCCTTGAGGGGACCATAGGGGTGTAAAGCCAGTTGGGAAGTCTTTCATTAAGAGCTTACATCTCACACCCTCGCTCGCGTCCCGCGAGTGTGAGTTATCCAGTGGCGTCCCGCCACTTGTACCGACAGGGACAAAATAAGCGGCCAGAGTCCGCCCAATAGCGCACACTCGCGGGACGCGAGCGAGGGCAAATAATAGTGAAAGTCCCCCTTGGTGGTAGGGGCCCTCGACAAGAAAGGGGGCAGGGGAATGACAATCGAGCATGATGAACACCCCTATAACCCCCTCAAGGGGATTATTATGGAGAATACATTGACTATACCTTCAAAGGGGACAGTTGAAATAAAACGATAAACGAAAGGAGCACTTATGTTTAGTTTATTGCGCAGTATGTGGCTTACGTTTCTGCATGCGTTTCACAAGCGGGAAACCATTCAGTATCCGGAGCAAAAGGCCATCCTCCCGACGCGTTGGCGGGGCCGCATTGTGTTGTCGCGCGACCCGGATGGGGGTGAGCGGTGCGTGGCCTGCAACCTCTGCGCCGCCGCCTGCCCCGTGGACTGCATTGCCTTGCAGGCCACAGAAGATCCGACTGGCCGGCGCTATCCTGAGTTCTTCCGCATTAACTTTTCGCGCTGCATTTTCTGCGGTTTCTGCGAAGACGCCTGCCCGACTTACGCCATCCAGCTCATACCTGATTTTGAGATGGGCGAGTACAACCGCCAGAACCTCGTGTATGAAAAAGAGGACCTCCTCATCAACGGGCAAGGCAAGTACCATGGCTACAATTATTATAAAGTAGCGGGACTGGCCATCGGTGGCAAAGGCAAGGGCGAAGCGAGAACGAAGCCCCTCCGGTAGATATCAAAAGCTTAATCCCCTAGCATATGGAGATCGCATTTTATATAGCCGCTACTGTCGCCGTGCTGGCCACCATCATGGTCATCACGCGCTACAACATGATTCATGCTCTGCTCTACCTCGTGGTGTCTTTTTTGGCCGTCGCGGTGGTGTTCCTGACCATGGGCGCTCCCTTTATGGCCGCTCTCGAAGTCATCGTGTATGCCGGGGCCATCGTGGTGCTTATCATCTTCGTGATCATGATGCTCAGCCTCACCCGCGAAGATGTGGAACAGGAAAAAGCATGGCTCCAGCCCAAGCTCTGGATGGGCCCTGCCCTGCTCTCTTTTGTCTTGCTCGCCGAATTGGTATACCTGTTGGTGATTGCCGAAATGCCGGCCGCTCCTGCTGCCGCTAGCTACGTCGACGCCAAAGCAGTCGGGTTGGCGCTGTACGGACCTTACGTGCTGGGTGTGCAACTCTCCGGTATCCTCCTGATGGCGGGTATCGTCGGGGCTTACCATTTGGGTCGACAGAAGAAGAAAGTCATCCACCGCTTCCTGCAGGAAAAGGAACCGCAAAAAGAAAGGAGCGCCGCCATATGACAACTATACCTATGGAAACCGGACTGTTGCTGGCAGGTGTGCTGTTCATGCTCGGGCTGATCAGCGTGATGATTCGCCGAAACATCATTTTCATGCTCATTTCGGTGGAGATTATGCTTAATGCCGCCGGACTGGCCTTTATTGTGGCGGGCAGCCACTGGGCGCAGCCGGACGGACAGATTATGTTCATCTTCATCCTGACGATGGCCGCCGCCGAAGTGTCGGTTGGTCTGGCCCTGATACTTCAGATATATCACCAGCTGAAAACGCTCAACAGCGACGCGGCTAACTTTATGAAAGGATAACGCTATGGGAGAATTACTCTGGTTAATCCCCGCCCTGCCTTTTGCCGGCGCCCTCTTGCTGGTACTCTTCGGCAACCGCATTTCCCGCGCACTGGTCTCGGCAATTGGCGTCGGGAGTGTCGGCATTTCAGCGACCATCACGCTGGTCTTGGGTATAGACTACCTCAGCTCACGACCGGCCTTTATCCGGCAGGAAGTCTGGCAGTGGTTTGATGTGGCGGGTTTCAGCCCCTCCATCGCTTTCCACCTCGATGCCCTCTCGATGGTCTTCATTTTCGTCATCACGTTCGTGGGTTTTCTGATTCACATCTACTCCACCGAGTACATGGCCGAAGACAAGGATTACGCACGCTTCTTCGCCTGCATGAACCTCTTCGTAGGCTCCATGCTCATGCTTGTGATGGCGGATAACTTACTCTTGCTATACCTTGGTTGGGAAGGCGTGGGCCTCTGCTCCTACCTGCTCATTGGCTTCTGGTACAAGGAACCCGCTAATGGCTATGCCGCCCGCAAAGCCTTCATCATCACCCGCGTCGGCGACACAGCCATGGCCATTGGCTTGTTCATGCTCTTCCAGCACTTCGGTACCCTGCACATCCAGAGCATTTCCACGGAAGCGGCGCAGGTATGGAGTGTAGGCAACGAAACAGCCATGATCATTGCGCTACTCCTGCTCGGCGGTGCGGTTGGCAAGTCCGGTCAGTTACCGCTGCAAACCTGGCTACCCGACGCGATGGCGGGTCCGACACCGGTGAGTGCGCTCATACATGCGGCGACCATGGTGACGGCAGGTGTATACCTGGTGGCCCGCATGCACGTCATTTTTGAGCTGTCGCCGGTGGCGATGATGGCGGTGGCCGTGATTGGGGCTGTTACCTTGCTCATTGCCGGTTTTGCAGCCCTCACGCAGTATGATATCAAACGGGTGCTCGCCTACTCCACCATCAGTCAGGTGGGGTATATGTTCCTCGCTTTGGGCGTGGGGGCATGGTCGGCAGGCGTGTTTCACTTCATGATTCACGGCTTCTTCAAGGCCCTGCTTTTCCTCTGCGCCGGGGCGATTATTCTGGCGCTGCACCACGAACAGGACATGCGCCGAATGGGCGGACTGAGCAAAAAACTGCCGGTCGTGTTCTATACCTTTCTGATTGGCGCGGCCTCACTCGCGGCTTTTCCGCTGGTGTCGGCGGGCTTCTACAGTAAGGACCAGATTCTGTGGCTGCAACTGGCCGGTGAGAACGGCAACATCTGGCTATACCTGGCCGGGTTGCTGGGCGCTTTCATCACCTCCATCTATACTTTCCGGATGGTGTTCCTCACCTTCTATGGCGAAGAAAAAACGCACGTCGGGCATAAACCGACTATGGCCATTACCGTGCCGCTGATCATTTTAGGTATACTCTCCTTTGCCGGTGGCTTCATTGAGTTGCCGCACAATTTCGGCCATGTCGTGCTCTTCTCCGACTTCCTAGGACCCGTGCTGCCCGCCGTAAGTGTGGTGCCGGATTTTAACCAATACGAATGGATGTTGCAGTTGCTGGCGGCGTTGGTTTCACTAGGTGGTATCTTCATCGCCTACCTCTTCTACTACAAAAAACCGGAGCTTATCGAGAACATCCACCGCTCCGAAACAGCCATGGCCATTCACCGCTTCTGGCACTCGGGCTGGGGCTTCGACCAGCTGTACGACGCGCTCTTTGTGCGGCCTTATGTATACCTGTCCAAGGTGAATAAAAAATGACTTCATCGATTCCACTTATACTTTCATCGCCAATGCGACACAAGGTATGCACGAGTTATTTGTCCGCACCCAAACCGGCATTATGCGCAATTACGTGGCAGGCATTGTAGTCGGCGCCATTATGATTCTAACCATAAGTCTACTGCTATGATACTGGTCTGGCTGATTGTGATACTGATGGCTGGCGGCGTGCTGGCCTGGATTTCCGGAAAAGT
>NZ_AKIS01000166.1:0-2619 GCF_000277005.1 Pontibacter sp. BAB1700
TGTTCAAGGTAGTTAACCTATCTATATATTTCAGCTTAATCAGTAAATGATAACAACTTTTGAAATAGATCTCTTTGAGGGACATCCTATACTAAGAGATGATAAAAATATAATCCTCATTGACACAGTGCTCCAAGTACTATTCATATAACAGATCAGTTACACTTCTTAGATGAAACTTATGGGATATCTTCCAATTATATGGGCTTAACTGCTTACAAGATTAGTGAACTATTAGGTATGGAAATTACGACTTTATTGGGTGCTGATATATTGAGTAAGTATAAGCTACTGCTAGACTATAGAAACACACAAGTTTCGTTTAGCAAACAGCTCATAGATTTAGGAGGTGGTGTAGCTCCAATCTCGAGTTTTATGGGTATACCAATTATTAACTTAACAGTAGCTGAGAGAACAGTCAAGTGCTTTCTGGATACTGGTGCTAAACTTTCCTATTTGTCGAAGGAGCTAACGCAAAACTACGAAAGTGTAGGTGCTGAAGCTGACTTCTATCCAGGTGTTGGCAAATTTACCACAGATTGCTACAGCGTTTCAACCACGTACGGAGGTAACACGTTTGATGCACGTTTTGGCAACCTACCTGATCTACCTCAAATGACTTTTATGCTTGCGGGCACAAATGGTATTATAGGCTATGACTTCTTTGATAACTTCAAAGTTATGCTCGACCTACAGAAAGGTGAAATTTCAACTTTGAAGTATGTTCAGGCTATCTCCTGAACATACTTCAAAGTGATTGCCTACAGAGTTCCAAAGGACTAAACCGGCAGAACCTGCACACCAATTTTCCTACTGCTCATAAAATGAATCAAACACTTTCTTAGAATCACTTGGCATTCTTTCGCGACCTGAAGGTCTAAAATGTGTGGATGGGCAGCTTTGTTTCTAAATTCATAGGTTATTGTATTGATAGAATTTAAAAAACTTTGCTCAAGGACATTTTCTTCAAAATAGCGTCTGATAAATGCTTTGAGTGACTGCAATAAAAGGCTTTGCTGATAACTTTCATACTCCTCCCTCAATTGAGACATGATATACCTCATTGCACCTAAGGTGTATTCCCTATTGTCGTTTAAAACAGACTCAGCAAATGATTTGTATCTGCTAATGATTAGACTAGATTGCACCAGTTCTCGCCGATCAACACCATTAATCAGTAGCTCTTCATGAAATGCTACAAACAGCTTTTTTAAAATCTCGTTCTCTAGTGTGCGGCAGTACTGGATTACAAAGGGTGAAAAATCTGCAGCTTCTTTCATCTTGAAAATTTCATCATAGAGAAACTCTGCAGAAGGCAGAAAACTTTTACTTGACGAATCAAGGTCTTCCCAGAAATTAAACCATCTTTTAATTTCTTCTATGTACATCTCGTGAGACTTATGGTCTCTTTTGAAGAGGGATTCTACTTTCTCGTCAAGCTTGATATATATTCTGGATAGTCGCTCCTCTTCACCACGAGGAAGCGCCTTAATCTGATTAATCTCATGTTGTAAACCCAGGAGAATGGAGAGCACGTCGTTTAGTTTGCCCGAAACTTCATTTAACTGCACCTCTATTTTCCTGAATCGTCCTTCTAAAAACTCCCTTAGCAATACGAAAGTACTTTGATCTAGCTCGTTTATCACATTTTTGAGCGTTTGTACCTCATCATAAACAGGCTCAGTTACTTCGCCCTGATCAATAAGTATAGCTTTATCTTTTACAAGTAAATAATCTGAAACTACATCAGGCTCATCAGGCAATTGCTTATATTGATCACTGCTCCTATTAGATTTTGTGATAGGACCAGGGGCTAATTTAGAGGAAGATTTTCTCAGCTCATTTATATCATCAGTTGTATCATCCGAAAACAAATCTAGTTGCCTCGACTCCAAGTGGTAGCAATGAAAAATAACTGGAGAAACATTTCCTAAAGCTGATCTATAAGCCTTTCTTTCGTTATCTACACTCTCAAAAAGTGCCTGAATTTCTAAAAGTTCATTAGAGATAGTTCTTAATGTCTGCTCATCTGCATTAGAAATACTCTCATCACTTAAGTCAAGTAATCTATTAGTGTGAATGATAGGCACTATAAGTTTATTCAGTTTATCGAAAAGGTAACTAGAGAATTGCTTACTGATATTCCATTTAGCTTCAATATCTTTTAAAGCCTGCTTGCCCTGTTCAGATGAAAAATATGTGCTTATATAATCGGGAGACTTAGATCGGATCAAGACTACCCCTTGTCCAGGAAAGGCTTTTGGGTCATCATCTCTGAGTTGGTACCACTTTATACCTCCCTGCGTTATCCAAACCAATATATCACCAGCTGATGCAGGGGTATTGCCGGCTCTTAGAGAGTCAAAAGACATATATTTCTTACTTTCATCGAGAATTATTCCCGATTCCTCAATATTATGTGGAGTCAAATATGGGTACTCTCCTACTTCGAGTAATTCTGCTTCACTAACAGGAAGACCCTTAATTATTTTCGCTAGCTTATTTAGTCTTTTGACTTCTATCTTGTCCATCCCAAATTTTATAAAATAACCCCAATACCCTTACCTTCTAAAACATACTAGAGCCTGTTAAAATATGAAATGCCTGCTTCTATTACAG
>NZ_AKIS01000167.1:0-4765 GCF_000277005.1 Pontibacter sp. BAB1700
AGCCTGTTGTGAAGTAATAGTGACGGATCGGCTCGATCTGGAAAACATCTTTGTACTGGATCAGGTCAGAGGCAGACAAACCTGCGTAGAAACGCGGTGTGTTAAAGTAGATACCCAGTTTCACATCCGGACGGTAAAACACATCTCTGCCCGCAGGGATGCTTGGATCATCCGGCACACCAAGTTCCGAACCGTCCAGCACACTCTGTACTACGCCAGCCGCTATACCTAAGCTTAGTGTTCCGCGAGCACTCACGGATATACGTGCAGCGGCATTGGCATAAGCCGAGGTGGTAGAGTAGGCACCGATCTTATCGCGGGTAAAGTTCAGGCCCAGGCCCAATCGCTCGTGGCTGGTCAGGCCGTCTACGCTCAGCGCCTGTGTAGTAGGCGCTCCGTCTATACCTGTCCATTGCGAACGGTGGAAGGCGTTGATGTTGAGTACACCTTTGGTACCGGTATAGGCCGGGTTGATGGCCATACTGTTGAAGATGTACTGCGAGTACTGCGGGTTTTGCTGGGCATTAGCTGCAAAGGTGAAGAGCAGCGCCAGCAGGGTATAAAGTATTCTCATGGTAATAAAATTTTCAAATGAATGCACTCGCTTATCGGAAGATGGTCACGTAGCCGCTGTAGTCCTGGTACTTGCCATCGCATAGCTTCACCCTTACTTTGTAGAAGTAAGTACCTTGTTCCAGCCCTTTGGCGGCCAGTCGTTTTTGTAGTTCTTCTGCTTGAACACCTCAGATCCCCAGCGGTTAAACATCACCATTTCATTGTCAGGGAACTTGTCCAGGTTCTTCACCAGCCAGGTATCGTTCTTGCCGTCACCGTTCGGGCTAAAGGCTTTCGGGAACTCCAGTTGGCCGTCAGCTACCCTGGCGTCCATGTCGATGCTGTATTCAGCAGAGCCAACGCAGCTGCCATTGTAGGCGATCACACTCACGCGGCCCATGGCAGTCGGGCTATTAGCTTTCACCTTGATGGTAGTAGTGCCCTGGCCAGACTCGATCGTGAAGTCTTCTGTTACCGTCCAGGTATAGGAAGTAGCTCCTTCTACCGGATCGGCAGTGTAGATCAGGCCTTCGCAGACGCTGCTATTGTCTGTGATGCGGGTAACTGGAGCAGGAGGCATGGTAATATCAACCTGAAGTACTGACCAGTCGCTGTTACCGCAACCGTTAACGGCGCGTACACGCACAACTCCACCTGTTTCAGCAGCAGCTACTGTAATGCTCGTGCCGTTGCTGGCCCCTTCGATCGTCAGACCACCGGTAGTTTCCCACTCGTAGGAGGTAGCGCCAGTTACAGCCTCGATGCTGAAGGAGTTGCCTGTACTGTTGAGGCACACATTCATGTTGCTGTTAATTGCTCCCGGAGTTGCCGGCTTCAGTGTTGGCGAAACAGCTACTTTGGATACAGCACCCGCACCGCAGTTTTTCACCATGTTGGTAGCGTATACCTCTATGTCACCGCTTGTCTCACCTACTGTTACGATTATGCTGGTACCAGTCAGTGTGTTGGCGCTCCAGCCCTGCGGCACTGCCCAGGTATAAGTCATGCCTGCTTCCGGAGATTGTATGCTGAACGTAAGCGTAGCCCCGATACATCCCGTCGTAGCTGTGCTGGCGATGGATGGCGCTGTTGGTTTGTTGGTTACTTTTACTTCCCGGCTGAAGGCAGCGCTTGCGTTACAATCGTTGCCGGCTTTTACGCTGATCTGTCCGCCAGTCTTGCCAGCTTTCACGCGGATGATTCTGCCGTTTTCCTCTTCGCTCACGATGGTCCAGTCAGCTGCCGGCAAGGTCCAGGTATAGCTGGTCGCTCCTGCCACTACCGGTGTGCTGAAGATTGTCTCCTCTTCCTCGCACAGGTCCAGGTTGCCGACAATGGCAGTTGGCACCGCCGGAGTTGGCGTCACAATGATGGTGGCTTCAGTTGTTGTGCTGAATCCGCAGGCGTTGGTCACTGTCAGGTATACCTTGCCACCTGCTAGGCTCTGGCCCTTAGGTCGAACACTTACGCTTGTGCCGGCATCGTTTGTGCCTTCCACAAACTCAAGGTTGCTACCAAGTGTCCACTTGTAAGTAAGTCCTTCTACTGAAGCGGCGCTCAGGGCTATACCTGTATTGCTGTTGAAGCACACGGCACCAGCTCCGGTGATAGCTACTCCAGTTGGTTCGCCGATCACATTCACCGTTGTTTCAGCCGTCTTATTAACGTCCTTGCACTGCGTGTTCACAGTTACTTCAACTTTCTGGTTGCCCAATGCGGCGCCAGCCTGAACCGTTATGGTGCTGCCGTCCTCTGACTCACTTACAGTTCTCCAGCCTTCTGGGAATTTCCATTTGTAAGTGCCACCAATCACATCCGATGTTACTTTGAACGTAAGCTCACCTCCACGGCAAACCGAAGTTGGCGCTTCTACAAATAACAGCTCAATGTTCGGATTACATTTCACATCCGGAATCACTACAACGTCCTCGTCATTGTCAGGATCAGAATCCTCATGGTCGCCTGGATCTCCTGGGTTATTTGGATCGCCTGGGTTATTCGGGTCACCCGGATTTTTCGGGTCGGTCGGATCTGTTGGGTCTGTCGTATCTCTGCTGATGATGCGAGCTATGTTGCGTACAAGGCCTGCTTTCACAAGCTGAGCATTGATAACAAGCTCAGCAGTAGCCTTTGCCTCCAGTGCAGGGATTTTGAATGCTCCGGTAGCCGGATCGTAGGAAGCACCATTGCTTACAGTGAAGTCTACCAACAGAAGACTTTCTGGCAGTTTCTCACCTACGACAATGTTCTTCTCTGATGCTGCGCCATGGTTTGTTACCACAATGCGGTACTGCACCATCTCGCCGACCATGTATTCAGCCTTGGCATTTACCAGTTCTTTTGTTACGCCTAAGTCTGGCAGCAGAATTATTACTTCTTCCTCGTTGTTATCCGGATCCTTATCATTGTCCGGTGTGCGGTCGATGATCGTGGCTACGTTGCGGATGGCACCCGTACGAACGATCTTCGCATACACAATCAGTGTAACAGAAGTGTTTCCTGCCAACGTCGGGATGTTGAATATACCTGTCGAGGCGTCGTAAGTCGTTCCTTGAGTAGCAGTATGACGCACATACTCCAGCTCCTGTGGCAACTGCTCACGCACATTAATATTTGTCTGAGGCGTAGAGGCGTTGTTTGAAACCTTGATTTCGTAGGCTACCACATCGTTTATCTTATACTCCTCCTTCGGATCAACGATTTTCTTGGTTATTCCCAGGTCAGGCAGGATGATCTCTACCTCTTCCTCATTGTCATCCGGGTCTTTATCATCAGGGCGGTCGATGATCGTGGCCACGTTGCGGATGTTGCCCGTGCTTACAATCTCAGCATATACGATTAGCGTAGCTGATGTATTACCGGCAAGTGCAGGAATGTTGTAGATGCCTGTCGTTGGATTATAGGTACTGCCAGGCGTCTCCTCGTGACGCACATATTTCAGCCCATTCGCCAGCTGCTCACTGACATTGATGTTCTTTTCTTCTTTTGAAGATGTGTTTATGATCTTGATTTCGTAGGCAATCACATCGCCCAGATTATAGCTTGATTTCTGATCAATGATGCGTTTGGTCAAGCTCAGGTTTGGAAGCACAATTTCTTCATCGTCTTCTTCATCACCTGGTTCCGGATCTGGGTTATCACCAATAATAATGACTTCGTTTCGGATATTACCTGTACCAATCACTTCAAATACCAGGCGAATGCTCTGCGTTTCATACACATCCATATCGCCAATTACCCATTCGTTTTTCTCCCGGTCGTAGCTTCCCTTTGTAGCGGGCTTTACTTCTACCAGCTTCAATCCGGTTGGGATGCGCTCTATTACAGTCACGTTGCGGGCAACACCCGGACCATTATTCTTGGCAGTAATGGTATAGGTCACGCGCGAACCCAGCGATACGTCTTTGTTATCTACATTTTTCTCTACTGTCAGGTCGGCATTCGTCACGTTCTGAAGTACAGTAGGGTTGTTTTCGAAATAAATAGTGCCCTCTATGGAGATGGCTCTGCCGTACAGGGATACACCTTTCCCGAATGTGATATCACCTGTAGCGATGATATTGCCATAAAGACTACTAGGAGCCAGGATCTCTACGTCACCGTCAACTACCCAGTAGATGTTCTTCGTCTCTACACCTACACCGGACAAGCTAAGCGCTCCCGGATTCACTCTCAGGTTACCGTCGATTTTGAAAACAAAGACTGGTGAGCTGCCACCCTGTGACACGAGTAGCGAGATACCATTGATTGTGGCATCGCCCGTGATGCTGTATACTCCAGGATAGATTTCACGCCCATTACCTAAATTGGGGTTCAGGTTTTCCACTTCCTGAAAGGCCATCAGTTCCTGGTACAGTCTGTTTGCATCGACCATTGCCTCAGCAGCCAGTTCTGTTCCTTTCTCTTTCTTGCCTGTTACTTCAAGAAATTCCTCCCCGATAATTACTTTGCCAGGCTGATGCCGATATCACCGCGGATCCATGTTTTGTCAGGGCCTTTAACGACGATTTGCTCATTGGCTAAAGCAATGAACCTGTTCACGCGGCCCAGGTTGATTTCCGTCTGCCCAAAACTAAGGGTGGTAGTGGCAGTCAGAAAAAGGGTGAGAAGCAGTAAAATTCTACTCATAGGGAATATGTAAAAAAGCGTAATAAATCAGGCATAAATATAAATGTATTTTCATAATCTTTTACTATATCCTGATACTTAT
>NZ_AKIS01000168.1:0-6902 GCF_000277005.1 Pontibacter sp. BAB1700
GTAGTATAGTTATAACATTGATTTTGGAATTAGTATTAAAAGTGGTGTGATCTAATAGGAGTATTGGGTGAAAATGCAGAAAATAAGATAATTGCTGATATTTTTAGATTCTTGGTTGCACAAAAAAGCCCTCCTCTGTAACTGCATATCCAGCTTCAGAGGAGGGCTTCTATTGTAGCTAGCTGTTAGCTAAGAACTCAAGCCGTAGTTATACAGGTGTGTACGGGCATATTGAGAGCGTACTTCCTGGAATATGGTTTTCACAAAAGACTGGTCTATACCTGCACTGCTGGCTTGGTGCAGGAGGTTTTCCAATACCAAATCCCAACGTACCGGATCAGGCGTCTCAGCGTTCTGGTCAACTGGTTTGCCATAGTCGCCGAGCTGCGCTGTGACTTTGGTACGGCGTGACAGCAAAGTCAACAACTCATCGTCCAGGTGCTCGATCTCTTTGCGCAACTTTTCCAGCTGGGCACTCTGCTTCAACTTCTCGGCAGGGGCCTGCTGTTGCTTCAAAGCCTGCAACAGCATGTGCAATTCCTGCGGCATGATCTGCTGCTGGGCATCGCTCAAGGCGGCAGCAGGGTTGTAATGCGACTCTACCATCAGGCCATCATAGCCCAGGTCGAGGGCACGCTGACTCACCGGGCGCAACAGACTGCGACGACCTGCTATGTGACTGGCGTCGCAGTACATGGCCAGGTCAGGTACCTGCTGGCGCAACTCAAGGGCATGCTCCCACTTCGGGTGGTTGCGGTATGGGGCACTGTCCAGGGTTGAGAAGCCACGGTGCATGGCACCAAGCTCCGTGATGCCGCTGTTGTGCAAGCGCTCCAAAGCGCCAAGCCACAAGGCCAGGTCCGGGTTTACCGGGTTTTTTACAAGTACAGCCACCTGCACGCCTTTTAGAACATCGGCTATCTCCTGCACCAGAAAGGGGTTTACCGTCGTGTGGGCACCGATCAGCAGGATGTCCACGCCATGCTGAAGGGCCTGCTCTGTTTGGGTAGCATTGGCTACTTCACAAGCGGTGCGCAGACCTGTTTCCTGTTTTACGGCGCGCAACCACTCTAGCCCGATTGTGCCTACTCCATTGAAGCTGCCCGGACGGGTGCGTGGCTTCCAGATGCCTGCTCTGAATACCGATACTCCTTTTACCTTTTTCAGGCCAAGGGCGGTTTGCAACATTTGCGCTTCACTCTCAGCGCTGCACGGACCCGCAATCACCATGGGCGCTTCTGGCTTACCAATTGGCTCTGTTGTCCTGCTAATTTCATGCTGCTGTGTGCTGCTGTACTCATGGGTGTATGTAATTTAAAATATGCCTTAAAACAAAAAAGCCCCGCTTGTGGCGGGGCTCCTGTGGTACCTGTGTATGTTGATGTTTTACCTAACGCACAAAGTTCTACCAGGGAGCCCCGTCGGAGGCACCAGCATAGAATTCGTAAAAATGGAGGCGTTAGCGAAAATCATTTCTTCTCAATTAATATGCAATTGAAGTTATTAATACTGACAAAAGCAAATATAAGCAATGAATTTTAGTGAAAAGTTTTAAAGTCCAGCTTTAAGGGAGTGTAATGTCAGGCGGCGGTGGCAGTTCATTATCCTTCTTCGGGAAGAGGAGTGAAGCAACAATGGAAACCGTCAGTATAGTGCCTACTACGAGCAAAGCATAGCGCATATCCAGATGGTAAATATCGCTCAGCAGCAGCTTGGCACCGATGAAAACCAGGATCAGCGACAGGCCATAGTGCAGGTAATGGAACAGCTGCATGATGCCGGCCAGAGCAAAATAAAGTGCCCGCAGACCCAGCAGCGCAAACACATTGGAGGTATAGACGATGAACGGATCTTTTGAAATTGCCAGGATAGCAGGTATAGAATCGGCTGCAAACACCACATCGGTACTTTCTACCATGATCAGTACCAGGAAGAGTGGCGTGGCGTAGAGTTTGCCGTCAATCCTGGTGAAAAACTTACCGCCTACGGCTGTTTTTGTAAAAGGCAGCTTTTGGCTGATCCAAACGATGAATGGATTTTGCTCGGGATGCAATTCGTCATCATCTTTCGTGAAGGCCATTTTGGCACCGGTGTATACCAGAAAAGCGCCTAGAATGTAAATGATGAAGTGGAACTTGGCAATTAGCGCCACACCTACCAGGATGAAAATACCACGTAGCACCAAAGCGCCTATGATACCCCAGAACAGGATCTTGTGCTGGTACTGGAGCGGCACTTTGAAGAAATTGAAGATCAGGATAAAGACAAAGAGGTTGTCGACGCTCAGCGACTTCTCGATCAGGTAGGCCGTCAAAAACTCCAGGGCGGGAGCGGGGCCTTTCCAATAATAGATGATCGCATTGAACGCCAGCGACAACGCCACCCAAAAGGCGCTCCACAGCAAGGCTTCCTTTATCTTGACTTCGTGCTCCTTTCGGTGAAAAACGAAGAGGTCGAGACCCAGCAACAGCAGGATGAATGCGTTGAATATGACCCAAAAAAGTATGGTATCCATAGGCTAGCGAAACTTGACAGGTATAGACTTTCTTTATCAAATAGGAGCTACACCTAATTCGTAAAGTTAGTCGATTTAGCGCGGGATACGCAGCTTTGTGGTGAGAATATATTTTGAAAAAAATTGAAGCCTATCAGGTATGGTCGATAGCTAGTAACGGTCAAAATGACGGAAAAAGCTGTTCACCTTCATGCGGATTACCCCCAGTACCGCTTCCTTAAATATACCCTTTGACATCTTGGACTGACCCTTAGTGCGGTCAGTGAAAATGATGGGCACCTCCTTGATCTTGAAGCCATACTTGAAGGTGAGAAACTTCATTTCAATCTGAAATGCGTAACCCACAAAGCGAATCTTGTTGAGTTGGATAGTCTTGAGCACTTTGCGACGATAGCACACAAAACCTGCGGTAGTATCGGCAATGGGCATACCCGTGATCAGGCGTACATACAGGCTGGCGAACCAGGACATCAATACCCTGCTCATAGGCCAGTTCACCACGTTAACGCCCTGCACGTAACGGCTGCCAATCGACATGTCGTGTCCTTCTTCGGCACAGGCCTGGTAGAGGCGCACCAGGTCATCGGGGTTGTGCGAAAAGTCAGCGTCCATCTCAAAAATGTACTCGTAACCCTGACGCAAAGCATATTTAAAACCATGAATGTAAGCCGTACCCAAGCCCAACTTGCCCGTGCGTGACTCGAGGTGCAGGCGCTCTGGAAACTCCTGCTGTAAGCTGCGAACAATATCAGCCGTGCCGTCAGGGGAACTGTCATCCACGATCAGCAGATCAAAGGGGTAGGGGAGTGACATCACCTTCCTGACAATAGCCTCAATATTTTCCTTTTCGTTGTAGGTGGGTATGATCACCAGCGAGTCATTCATACCGCAAATATAGTTATTAGGCTATTGAGCGAGAAGCGGCGCGGGTATTAATTTTGGCGGCAATGGCTTTGGCTTCGCGCACGCAGTCTGGTACCGAAACGCCGGCATACCAGTTGGCAGAGATGAAAAGACCGTCCTGCTCGAGCACCTCCGCCATATGGTGGGCATCCTCAATGTAAAGGTCGAACTGCGGCAGGGCGTGTTGCCACAGGTGCAGGTGCTGGTATACGGGGGCCAGGGCCTTGATCTGATAGGTTTGGCAGAGCTCCTGGTGCACCTGCTCAAGTAGGCTGCGTTCCTCGAGTTGGGCATGTTCGGCAAAGCGCGTGCCACCTACATAGGATGTAATCAAAACCTCGTGAGAGCGGCAACGCCCCTCAAACAGGGAGCTCGTCCAGATAGAGCCTGACGTGAAAGACTGCTCCTCCCAGGGATGGAGCGCCCCGAAGCCTTGCAGCGGGTGTCCAACTTCCGCACGGTTGTACACGGTGTGCACCACTGCCATAGGCGGGTAATTGATGTTCTGGAGCGCTGCCGACATACCCGGGTAGGTAAACTCAATCAGCTCGGCTGCCTGATGGGCAGGAAGGGCCAGTACCAACTTATCATATTCTTCATTGTCATGGTCGCCGTTGGATGCGCAGCTGATGATGAACTTGCCTTTGATGCGGGTGATGAACTCTACTTTGTGGTCGAGGTGCAGCGAGATCAATTTGTCGGCAATGGCGTGTGGCAAGGTGGACATACCGTTGCGGAAAGAGAATGCACGCTGGAACACGCCACGTTTCTTTTTCTGCACCATGCCTTCCAGCACCGAGCCATACTGCGTTTCCAGTTCTTTGAGCTCCGGATGCGCTTTGTTTACCAACAGCTGCCTGGGATCGCCGCCGTAAAGGCCGCTGATCATAGGAGCCGCCAGGTAGTCCATCTGCTTTACTCCAAAGCGTCGCTCGAAAAAATCCGATACGGTTTCATTTTCTACTTCGGCTGGCGGTTGCTTGCGTTCCTGCAGAATCCTGTGCTTTTCTTCATTCGAAAACAAGTCGTTGGCCAGAAATGATTTGGGGCTGGCTGGTACCGGGTATAGCTTGCCATCGTGCAGCACATACCTTTTGTTATTGCGCGGCGTCAGCGGTAGCAGCTCGGTCTCCAGTTTAAGTTCGGTGATGAGCTGCAACAGCTCCTCGTTCATCTGTAAAGTGTTGGGTCCCAGTTCGAAGGTATAGCCATTTTTACGCAGGGTACGCATATTGCCACCCACCTCGCTGCCGGCCTCAAACAGGTCGTAGGCCACGCCTTGCCGCTGCAGGTAATAGGCCAAGGACAAGCCCGAAATTCCCGCTCCGATTATCGCTACTCTCATGATTTCTTGCTTGTAAGCTGTTAATATTTGTGCCTTTCTGCTGCAGTATTGCTGCCGGGGCATGCATATCCAACGTAATAATTCTAATTTTAGCGCCTCAACCTATAGACTGACAATGCAGCGAAAGTGCGTATTCCTGGACCGCGACGGTGTGCTCAACCGCGAACGAGGAGACTATACCTATACCCTGGAAGATTTTGAAGTGCTGCCGGGCGTGCCGGAGGCTTTGGCGCTTTTGAAGCAAAACGGCTTTTTGCTGATTGTGGTTACAAACCAGGGCGGTATAGCCAAAGGCCTGTATACCAAGGCTGATGTGATAGCCTGCCATCAGAAATTGCAGGACGCCTGCGATCACCTGATCGATGCGCTCTACTACGCTCCATCGCATCCCAAATACTCCGAATCGCTCTCCCGCAAACCCGACAGCCTGATGCTGGAGCGAGCCATCGCCAGGTATAATATAGACCCTGCCCAAAGCTGGATGGTAGGCGATTCCCACCGCGATCTGGAAGCTGCTGAGAAGGTAGGTGTGCGGAGCATTATTGTTGGCGATAAGTATAATCCCGGCAGCTATACCTGGCAGGTAAATGACTTGTGTGAAGCGGCGCAGGTTATTTTAGGGGAAGAGGGAAAGAAAGACTAAGATTTATACATAATTTCTTATATTTAACATAAGTGGAGTTGCTTTTAGCAGACAGACGTGTGTTGGGAAAGCGTATTTGTCCGCTTTCGGGCAAGTTGGCAAACAATTAAATCATAAAAAAAATAACTATGAAAATTAAATTCTTCATTACCTATTCCTTCATTTTCGCTGCCTGTACCCTTGGATACTCCCAAAAAGTAATGGAAGTAAACATGAATGACAAAGACTGCATCCACGTGATTGATGGATTGATTTCATCTCCCAATGAAAGTGCCCTGACAAGCTTGCTCATTTTGAACAGGCGGTTAGCCAAGAAAAGTTAGAGAAACTTGGTTTCAGCAACCGACAATGTGTGATGGTCAAATCGTCCGCTGACATCGACATTGAGAACTATATCTACAGACAAGTACATGAGCAAGTACAGCAGATTGGAACCAAGTATAAGATTCCAATTGCAGTAAATGAAAAACTAACTTCCAATCACACAGATAGACGGAACCAGCTAAGCAAAATAAAAGCTGAAGAGGTAAAAAAGATTAAGTTCTTAAAAAAGGCAGAAGCACAGGCAAAGTACGGTGATACAGTTGTCTTTGGCCTAATAGAAATTACTGTATAAGAAGATCGCTTGCCAACAAGGTGTAAAGGTCTGTCTTCGGCCGACGGCCTCCGCCGTCGCTTACACGAGTCCGTTGTATGTCATCTGGATTATACATGAAAAGCCTAAAAATTATTTCACTTTAAAAATTTATTATGGCCGCACCTTGGCTGAAATCATATCGCTTTACAACGGTATTATTTGCCAACCCGTTCTCCACCTCCATAGGTGGTCTGTTTTTCATGTGGCTGTTGGTCCTTCCCGTGCTCCGATGCCACGCGCAGCCTTCGGGTAACAGCACAGGCACCCGGCCATACTTAGAGACCCCTTATTCAACTCTCGTGCCGTATGAAGATGAAAGGCAGGCCCTGACCCTGAATCCGGGCAACTCCGGCTACTACCGCAACCTCACTAGCCTTTGGAAAGTAAACGACACAGCAGCAACAGAAGGGGGTGCGCTTGCAGTGGCGTTTGATATCCCCGAGAACTGGCAAAACAGGCAGACTTTTCTCTGCTTCTCCGTGCTGAAGGCTCCTGTCAAAGTCTTTGTGAACGGAAAAGCGGTGGATACGCTCAAGCAGGAGCTTCCCGCCAAGCTCAACATTACCTCCTTTCTGCAGAGAAGCGGGAACCTGATTGAGCTACAGTCATTGGACGGGAATGTAAAGGAGGAGGGCTTTACTTCGCTGGCTGATTCGGCCTACGCTTTCTCCGGGGCTAACATTCACGTAAAGGATATCGAGCCATTTGGGCTCGCGGATCCCGATGTGCCAAGAGCATGCTTTGAATACAGAGTTAAAGACTACAAGGGCCAACCATGGCACCTCCACGACCTGCTGTACTATTTGAAAGTGTACAGGCACGAGGGAAAAGAAATCTTAAGTTATGATACTTTCAAAAG
>NZ_AKIS01000169.1:0-3779 GCF_000277005.1 Pontibacter sp. BAB1700
TGCCGGGAGGAGCGAGCGCCAGGATGTCGGTGCGGGTGGTCGCCATGCGGTTGATGTCGATGTCCATAGCAAGCCGGTCCGGGTCCATCGCATTGCGCACATTGCCGCTCACATTTATGGCTGTGCCCTGCAGACCTGCTACCTGCAGCTGCTGTATGTTGATGTTGTCCAGGCGCCCCTGCGCACGACCGTCAAGGCGTATCGTAGAATTCGAAATTTTGCGGAACGATGGGTTATCGGCAAGGTCAGGTGCAAAGTACAGGGCATCCTGCATACCGATGCGTGAGTTGTCGATGTCTAAGTCCAGCCGAACAGCGTCCAGGTTATCGGTCAGATCGTCCCAGGAGGTATAGCGCAGGGCCAGGTCTTTGCTGATGCGGCTGTGACCGGTCTGCAGGTCGAGGTTAGCCAGCCGGGCATGGGTGGAGTCAAGCGTGATATCCGATTGGAAATTGTTGACCCGGAAGCCGCTCTGTTCTTCGAGCTTGAGCTGGTTAAGCTGCATGCCCATCTGGTTGAGGCTATACCTGATATCCTCTGCATCCATTTCGATGTTGGAGAAGCGCAGGTGGTTGTAGTCCATCCCACGTGCCTGTCGTGGCGCATCGGCATTGTCCATACCTGCCTCCAGGCCGCTTACGCTCAGCTTGCCCAGGTTCACGACCCAATT
The DNA here is from genome assembly GCF_000277005.1 of Pontibacter sp. BAB1700. NCBI lineage: Bacteria > Pseudomonadati > Bacteroidota > Cytophagia > Cytophagales > Hymenobacteraceae > Pontibacter > Pontibacter sp. BAB1700. Next base: position 671 of record NZ_AKIS01000169.1, read on the forward strand.
CACGGGCTGTCCCTGTGTTTTCTCTACCGACTCGTCCAGTTTCCGCACCGTTTCTGCCGGGTTCACCGCCAGGGAGTCAGTCGGCTTCAACTTCTCCTGCACATAGAGCACCTTTGAGTCGTGCAGGTCGAAACTGCGCAGGTCAATGCGGGCGTTAGGCAGGTCAATATCGTCTACTGCCAGTTCTGATTTTCCCAGCTTGAGCTCAATGCGTTGGTCAGCCGGTATGCTTGCATAGTTCAGCGCAAAGTTCTCGACTTCCACACCGCTCAGACCAAAGTCAAAGGTGATGGGCTCGGAGGTTCGTCAGGCGGAAGCTTAGTTTGCACATAGTTTATACCTGTGTTTCGCAACTCAATATTATCGAGTCGGTAGATCTCCTCTTCCAGCTTGAGCTCTTCCATGGTGGTGGTGAGCTGGCCTACTCTGGCCTGATGTGATTGCCGCCTGCCTCGTCGTTGAAATTGACATACACATTCTCCAGGTTAATCAGACCCAGGTCTATTTGCATTCCTCCCGTCGTGTCGGCGGGCTGAGCTGCGGTGGTATCGGTTGCGAATGCCTCCGCCAGGAAATCGAAATTGGAAGTAGAGTCGGGGCGGATGTGCAGGTTGAGGGTAGCCTGCTGCAGGTCTATTTTGCTGATGTTCAGCTCACCGCTCAGCAGTGACCATAGTTTGATGTCCACCCCAAGGCGCTGGCTGTACCAGAGCGTGTCCTGCTGCTGGTCTTCCAGGTATACATCCTCCAGCACTATGGCATTACGCCAGTCTGTCTTAAAACGCCCGATCTCTACGCGGGTATCCAGCATGCCGGCCAGGTATGAGGCCCCTTTCTGAGCTGCGAAATTCTGTACTTTCGGGATTTGCAAAGCGATGATGATGAGCAATAGCAGGCCCACTACAATGGCAAGGAACCAGAGTATCACCTTGGCAATGGTTTTTCCGATATGTTTAGCTGATGCGATATGGAATTAGTTTTACTGTTTGACTTTACGAAAGATTGCTAACAAGGATAGAATTTTTTACTAATGACTATGTCACCCGTCCTGGTACGCCATAGTAGGGTTACAAGGATGCGACAGCTATTGTTTAAGCCCCTGATTGGAGGCAGGTGAGTATATTTAGTAAGTGATGCGATGTAAGTAGTTAAATATCAAACAACTGGCTGTGGTTTGAGTACAATAAAACGTTGATTTTTTTGTGTATGGCCATGGATGAGTCTGCTATACCTCCGGGTTTTAAGGATATGTTGGGTTTTGGGTTGGTAGAGGCTTTACTGGGCCGTCGCTCCCGTCGTTTTTTTATGGGGGCGGAAATCCCTGATGGCGTGTTTGCCTACAAATCGGAAAAGGACCCGGTGCCCCTCTCTGAACTGGAGAAACTGCTCGTGGTGACGGCCTGTGCCGGTAACACGGGCTGGCACAACATGATCTACCGGGCGCAGCGTTATGCGCCGCATCTGTCCAACTATGCGGCTGCAGCTGGAGGGCGTACTTTTCCCTCTGCTGCCGGCTTCCATACCTCCATGACTTTTTTCACCGACGACACCGGGGTGTATGTCGTAGACAACCGGGATGCGCCGGCCTCGGCCGACAGAGCGGCTGACGGGTCTCTGGATCTGGATGAAGTGGTGCAGGCCTTGCAAAGCCGCATCAGAAAGCTCCAGGACGGCCGTCTGAAACTTCCCTCCGAAGTGCCTTTTGTGGAAGCGCACAACACCTGGGTGACCAATAAGCCCGGTACGCTGCTGGTGATACCCGTGGCTGACCTGGCCCAGCACGTGCTGCTGGCAATCTGCTACATGCTGCAAAACGGGCTCGTACTTTACGATGACATCCACAAGCAGGCATTGCCAGGTATAGAGCGGTTTAAAAACATCGTGGATGTGAATAATGTGTGGCCCATCACATTTGTGGAGCAGCTGTCACTTGCCGAGGTATGCGCGGAAATGGCGACTTCCTGCTATGCCGGTGCTCTGCTGTTGCAGGCCATGGGGCTGGGTGGCTGGATGTACGATGGCATAGACCCCTTCAGTGTGCTGGGGGCAAGTGGTGTGGCAGGAGTAGAGGGGCTCGGCTTTCGCTACGATAAGGATGAGCGCTGGCCTTACCCCAACCCGACCGGGCTGCAAGGTATAATGGAGGGCTACTGTCCGCCTCACTATCCGGATATGCGGGCTGCCGTGGAGGCTGTGTGTGCGCGAAAATTTGGAAGGGGAGGCCCTTTTGATCCGACGACACCCGGACCCTGGCGGGAGAGTGCCAAGGTGAGGGGAGCAGCTCAGGTACACGACGAGGCATTCAGGGAGTGTGTGGCGCTGCAGGCACAGTATGTATTCGACACCTTTGGCAAGTTCCCGGGCACGGTGCCGTCTATGTTTATCTGCACCTATCTACAGGCGCATCACCTGGATCTGGCTTTTTATGACAAGTTCTATCAACCGGGTGCCTACCGGCACACCCACGCCCATCACATGGCGCAGTGGCATCCAGTTACGCCATCATGACATTGTAGCGACTGTATACGCCCATCAGTTCGCCCATTGCGAGCACATGCGGGCCTATCACACGGAGTAGTGCCTGCCTGCCAGTGCCTTCTTTGATGTTCAGCATCACATCCAGGGCGTAAATTCTGTAATAGTAATGGTGCAGCCCCTGTGGCGGGCAGGGACCGCCATAATGCAGCCTCCCGAAATCATTGGTTCCCTGTATACCAGGCACAACCCCTTCCTCGATCAGGTTGGATGGAGGGACATTCCATACCAGCCAGTGTGTCCAGATGCCCCGTGGTGCGTCGGGGTCCTCCACGATGATTACCAGGCTTTCCGTGTACTTTGGCAAGTTCCTGATCTCGAGCGGCGGACTGATGTTCTCACCGTCGCAGGTATAGCGGGTAGGAATACGCTCCCCCTGCGAAAAGGCGGGACTTGTGAGGTATAGCTTTCCTTGGGTTCTCGACTGCATAATGTTTCAGTTACTGTATAGTATCAATGTGATTGCTGTCCGGGAGGCAGGGTGAACATAGCAGGAGCGCATAATCAGTATTTATATTTATATTGTAACTTAGTTTTTTTATAAAGGTTGAGTTTTTAAATAGAAAAAAGTATA
>NZ_AKIS01000170.1:0-11958 GCF_000277005.1 Pontibacter sp. BAB1700
AACTGACCGTTGGTTAGGTGGTATGCTTACAAACTTCGCTACTGTGCGTAAGTCGCTTAAGAAAATGTCTACTATCGATAAGATGGTGAAAGACAACACAGCTTATGCAGCTATCGCAAAGCGTGAGCGTCTGATGCTTTCTCGTGAGCGTGAGAAACTGGAGCGTGTACTGGGTGGTATCGCCGACCTGTCTCGCCTGCCAGCTGCTCTGTTCATCGTGGACGTGAAGCGTGAGCACATCGCAGTAAAAGAAGCACAGAAGTTGAATTTGCCTGTATTCGCAGTTTGCGATACAAACTCAAACCCTGAGACGGTTGACTTCCCAATCCCAGCAAACGATGACGCTTCTAAGTCTATCGCCCTGATCGTTTCTATTATGGGTAAGGCCATTGAAGAAGGTCTGTCTGAGCGTAAAGTGGACAAAGAAGAGACTGAGCGCAAGCGTTCTGAAGAAGAAGGCATCAAAGCCAAGCAGGAAGCTGACGAGCAATAATCTCGCATGCATATAGCATAGTAAACAAACTGAACATTGGGCCTTAAAGCTTCAATGTTCAGTTTGTTTTAGGGGAATCAGGAAGGAGAAAAAGAAATTCTGATATAGAATTAAAGACTGCGAAAGTAATAGACCAGTTCCAGTACTTCTTTTCGGAAAACCTCACAGTAGATAATTCTTAATTATTAATTCATAATTCTTAATTATAAAATCATGGCTATTACAGCACAAGACGTTAACAGACTTCGCCAGGAAACTGGTGCAGGTATGATGGATTGCAAAAAAGCACTTACTGAAGCCAACGGCGACTTCGAAGCTGCTAAAGATATTCTGCGCAAGCAGGGCCAGAAGATTGCCAGCAAGCGTGCTGACAATGCTACTTCTGAAGGTATTGTGTTGACTCAGGTAAGCGAAGATGGTACTACAGGTGTTGTAGTTGCTCTTGCTTGCGAAACTGAGCCAGTATCAAAAGTAGAAGACTTCAAAAACCTGGCGCAGTCAGTACTGGATGCAGCTGTTTCTACTGGCGCTTCTTCTAAAGAAGAATTACTAGCAACAGCTCAGGCTGACGGTCGTTCACTGCAAGACCACATCACGGATCTGATGGGTAAAATCGGTGAGAAAATCGACGTGGTTTCTTACGAGACTGTAAAGGCTGAGAAAGTAGTAGCGTACAACCACTCTAACGGTAAACTGGGTGTGCTGGTAGCTATGAACCACACCAACGGTACTGATGTAACTGAAGTTGGTAAGGACATCGCGATGCAGATCGCAGCCATGAAGCCAATCGCTCTTGACAAAGACGGCGTTGACGCAGCTACTATCGAGCGTGAAATCGAGATCGGCAAAGAGCAGGCACGTGCTGAAGGCAAGCCAGAGCAAATGCTGGAGAAAATCGCTCAAGGTAAACTGAACAAGTTCTACAAAGAGAGCACGCTGTTGAACCAGGAGTTCGTAAAAGACTCTTCTTTGACTATCTCTCAGCTGCTTGAGAAGACTAGCAAAGGTTTGACTGTATCTGAGTTTAAGCGTGTAGCTATCGGCTAAACCACGTTGGTAACCATATTGAAAAAGGCGCTGAGTGATCAGCGCCTTTTTTTATCTATACCTGTATTATGCAGCAGTTGATAGTCTACTGCTGAGATACAATGTACTGGCTGTATTTAGTCATTCCGTCTAACTGTCGACACAAAGGCATCCCGCATATCCTGGAAACGGTTCACAACAGCTTCGATGAACTCCTCGTCCAGCAGGGCAATGGCGCCCTCATCTCCTGCTACCTCGGTTTCTTCTATTTTATAAATCTGCTCCAGGTTGGCTTTCTCTAGCTTCAGAATATACTTACCGTTATAGGAGTGCAGCGTGATTTTCACGTGCGGGTTAGGTATGTCGGCTACTACTCTCATAGGTTTATTTACTGGTTGGTTTAAATGTGTTGCTATGCTAACGTAAAATCAGGCTTTAGGTACATGCCTTTACCCTGCCGCATCGGTCCGCTCCATCTCAATCCCCATCAACTGCATCAGCTTGCTGGCATTGAAACTGCGGCAGATACCCCGCTGCAAAGTATAGTCAAACAGGATCTTGTCGCCCTCAATGGTGCTGTTGAAACTGAAGTTCTCGACACTGCCTGGCAACTCCTGCTCCATCGCGCCCAGTTCCAGATCGTGCGTTGAGATAAGGCCGGAGGCGTTGCGGCGGTGCAACTGCCGGATCAGGGCCATGGCACCAGCGTGTCGGTCGCGGGAGTTCGTGCCTTTGAGTATCTCGTCGAGGAGGTAGAAGACCGGTTCCTCCCCTTCTGTCATATTGAGCAAAATGCGCAGGCGCTTGAGTTCGGCGTAAAAAGACGAAGTGTTTTCAGCTAGATTATCAGCGGTACGCATGGCGGTGTATACCTGCGCCGGGGCCACTGTGAGGCGGCGGGCGCATACGGCTGCTCCCATAAAGGCCAGCACCATGTTGATGCCTACGGTGCGCAGGAAGGTCGTCTTACCAGACATATTCGAGCCTGTCACCACAATGGTCTTGCCGGCTCCCTGCATCTGAAAATCATTAGCGATACGCTCCACCGAAAAGATAAGCGGATGCGCCAGGCTTTCAGCATCAAACTCAAATGGTATAGCACTCAGCTCAGGTATAGCAAAATGTGGCCGCGCATACTGGAAAGCTGCCATACCAGCCAACGCCTCAAATTCCGCCAACAGCTCCAGTGACGCTTCTACCTGTTCCAAGTGCTCTGCTTTCCAGACTTCTAACCGGTAGATCCACACGAAATCCCACATCAGGATCGTGTTCAGGAAAAAGCTCATCAGCGTGCTCAGTCGCCAGGAGAAATAATCGATGATGGTAGCTACTTTGCCGATAGCAGCGGAAGCAGGCGTGTTGCCTCGGTAGAGCTTTGCTCGAATCTCCTCCAGCATTGAAGCTTTGAAGGTATGGGGCTCAAGGTGGCGCAGCTGGTCAGTGTAACTTTGCATAGCCTCATACATACCAATACTCTTGTCATAATAATCGTCGCGTTGCTTCTGGAATTTGAGACCCAGCAAGTACTGGATAGCTAAAAAGCCAACCGCGATGTACCCCGAGTAGCCATAGAACCAAGCCGCAATGGACCCTAAGGTCAATATAGGCAGCACAAACACCAACAGCTTCAGCCAGGGATGCTCCTTATAGAAGTGCTGTGAGCGTAGCCAGTCAAAAAACTCCTGTGTGTTTTCGTTGATGTGCTTGTAATGCATCGGCTTCACGATGGCCTGCTGCAGCCATTCCTGTTGCTCAGGCTGAGCCAGCTCAGCCACCGCCTCTTGCCGGCGCAACACTGTTGGGGTAGGAGCTACCTGCCGAAACCACTGAGCAAGCCGTAGTCTGCCAATGCTCGTCACGGAGCGGTTCATCAACTGGAAAAGCGAGTCCGGACCGAAGATATCCAGGTCGGAGGTATAGGGATGATGATCGTCTCTGAAGTCATCGCCGCCATCGAAGCCATGTAGTTTGCCTTGCAGACGATCAATCTCTTGCAAGTTGAGCTTGCCGAGCAACTGCAACTGTTTGTACCTGTAGTCGAGCCGGCTGTGCCAGCGCATGACCAGCACAAACATAATGTAAAACCCGACGATACTGATGATGCCTGCGCTGGTGTTGCCATCTCTGAAAAAGAGCCAAGCCGTAATAGCTCCCGCCACAAATACCACCACACGCAACCACGAAACTGTTTTCGATTTACCGGCTGCTTTCTGCTCCTGTTCAGCGTAGGCCGAGGCCCGCTGCTTAAATTCGTTTTCTCTGTTGTTCACGTATAGCTCTTCTGTTTGCAGGTATAACCTAGCCGATCGTGGCGATGCACTTCAATTCGATGGCGATGGGGGTTGGCAGTTTGTTTATCTCTACCGTAGTACGGCAAGGTTGATTATCCTTGAAATACTCGGCATAGATGCGGTTGTAGGTCGCAAAATCGTCTTTCATGTTCGTCAGGAAGACCGTCACGTCGACCAGGTTTGCCCAACTAGAACCTGCGTCCTCCAGAATATAGCGCACATTTTGGAACACGGAGTGGCACTGCGCCTCTATGTCGTACGCCGTAATGTTACCTGCCTCGTCCAGCTCTACACCCGGAATTTTCTTAGTGCCACGTTCTCTTGGTCCAACGCCAGACAGAAACAAAAGATTGCCCACACGGCGGGCATGCGGGTATAGCCCCACCGGCTCAGGGGCTTTCGATGAATTGAGAAGCTCTTTATCGTTTGTCATACTCAAATATAAAACATTCTTGCCAGCAATATACTTTAGGCCCTTGCTTCTGTCTCCAGACACAAAGAAGCCGACCTGTAAACAGGCCGGCTTCTCTTACCTTAAACAAACTTTATTATACAACCCGATCGGTGCTAATAGTTTACAAATCAATGCATTATTTTGTAAACTTCACGTCATTGTACTTAGACGTGATGTTGATTGAGCCTTTGGAAGTTGAGTTACCGTACTTGCCTTTATACTCCGCTGAAGTATGGCCTTTCTCCAGTGTGGTAAACTTCACCAGGTTGCGATCCACTTGAAACTCTGCAAACTGTACATTGACATTAAAATCGAATGCTGAATCATCCTCAAAGTGCAGTTGGATTGGAGTATAGCCACTGTTGAGTGAGATGTTCTTGAAATTCTTTTTCACATTGTCAATCTTAAAGGAGCTGTATTTTACATCCATTTCCAATACTTCGGATAGATTGCCAATCTTTAGATCACTGTACTTCACAGAGCCGTTTATACCATTCGTATTGCTCAGACTAAGGGTAGAATACGCCAGATCCACATTGCCTTTGTTCAGGTATCCGATGGTGTTTGGAATGCTTCGGCAATACGAAGCTTTAATTGAGTTGGAAGAGTTCGTCAAATTACCTGCCTTAAAGGCACCGTAACGCACGTGAAGATCCACTTTGCCTTTCATGTCGGGAAGGTATACGTTACCAAAGCTATTCTTCACTACCAGGTTATTATCAGCTGGCATGTTCACCGTGTAGTTGACCTCGAAACTTTGGTGACGACCGTTAGAGTTCATAGACCCCATTTCAGTCTTCACAACAATGGTATTACCACTGCGGTTATCGCTTATATTGATCTTGTTCAGCATCTCCTGCGCTGCCTGCTCTGAGTTGGCTCGGCTGACAATATCGACCTTTACCTGAATCTCGTTGCGGTTCCAGGTGCTTACGTGCACGTTGCCGAACTTATTATCGATATTCAGCACATCGGACTTGTTAACCTTGTAGGTCTTTTCAAAAGTTTTGCGCTTCTCAGAGCTATACGAATAAACCTCAGCTTCCTGCCAGCCTGAATGATGCGGCGGCACCACCACAGGAGGCGCTGGTGGCAAAGGAGGAGCAGGTGGCAGTGTCTGCTGCGCGTCAAGGGCTGGTGGCGCAGGTGGCATTTGGCTTGGGCAAGGCTCCGGCGCATAAGGGTGTGCCATGGCCAGGCTGGCAGTATAACCAAAAGCGTAGCTATGTGGTAGCGCAATGATTTAAATAGTTGTCGTTCCATTGTTCTGTGGTTCAGTAGTATCCTGTTCTTTTATAGCTTCTATTTTCTTGAGCACTTCCAACTGACGGTTCAGCACTTCGATCCGGATCTGCAGGTTTTGGATCATGGCCGCCATCACCTGGTCGGTGTTCGGCGTGGTATGTAATTGATTCTTGAGTTGGGTATAGCTGCTGTCGAGACGGGCCAGTTCGCGGTCTATGGCGCGTGTCTCATCCAAGCCCAGCACTTTCAGGTCGTATTCGCTTAGCTCTTCGCGTTTGCTGTTGATTTGGCTGGTGTAGTACACTTCCACCTCGGCCAGTTCTGGCGCCACCTGGTACACGGAAGGCTGCTCACCCACTGTAGTATTTGCGGCGATGATGTTAGTAGCAGTCGGGCTGTTCTGTTTCACCATCCAGAGGGTGATACCACAGGCCAGCAAGAGCACAATGGTGGCGGCCACCCTCATGAACATGAAGTCGGCAGTGAAGTTGAGTCGCTCCCCGAAGTTGATGCTGATCACCTTGGCTTCTTTGCGGGGCTTCTCCTCCAGTGCCTTTTGTGTATTCAGCTCGGAACAGATTTCCTGCCAAAGCTCCGGTCTGGGCTCGAACATGTCGAAGTCCTCCCGGTTTTCATTCACAAATTCCTTTAATCTATCTTTCATCTCTCTTCTCTTTATAATCAACCACGGCTAGGCCATGGAATGTGTGTCTTTCATAATCTCCAGCAGCTTCTTGCGGGCCCGGCTGTACTGCGACTTCGAAGTAGACTCGCTTATACCCAGCACCTCTCCAATCTCGGCATGGTCGAAGCCTTCCAGCAGGTATAAACTCAGCACCACTCTGTAGCCATCAGGCAAGCGCTGTATGGCGCGGCGTACCTGCTCTACCTGCCACTCGGTGTCGTCATCGTACTCCTCGTCAGGTATGTCCCCGGCGATGCGGTCTTCGAGCGGCACCAATTCCGAGCGTCGCTTGCGCACGGCATTGACTGAGGCATTGATCACAATCCTTTTGAGCCAGCTCCCGAATGAAGCTTCTGCTTTGTAAGAATGCAGGTTTTTGAAGGCGCTGATGAAGGCTTCCTGCAGCACGTCCTCAGACTCGGCATAGTCGTTGGTGATGCGCATACTCACGTTAAACATGGCTTTGGAGTACAGTTTGTACAGTTCGTACTGGGCACGGTTATCCCCTTCCCTGCAGCGCTGCACTACTTGTGCATTTACATCCTGAAAAGTGCCTTTTTCCAAAATCGCCTCGTTTATCGTTTTTTTTTGCCTTGTTAGTCGACTTATTCTCTTATTTCATCTTATATCTTTGCCTCCCCTTCCTACTTTCTGCACTAAAGACACAAGCGAATCCGTTGGGTTGCATCAAGTTGCAAAATATTTTTAAAATTTATCCGTTGCTCACAGTTGCATTACAACGCTTCACTTATTTGTCAGGTATGGCCACAAAAAAGCCAGCTCCGGATGGAGCTGGCTTAGTATGAATCAGGATTTTCAGGATTACGATAGATAGGATTGAGTATGTCTTCTGAAATAGATTACTGGTTCAAAATTCAATATGTGTTACGCTTAGCACAAAGGTTATCCAATCCTGTCCATCCTAAAAAATCCGCCAAATCCTGATCCTTAATCCATAATATCAAACTTGATACCCTGCGCCAGTGGCAGTTCGCGGCTGTAGTTGATGGTGTTGGTTTGACGACGCATGTAGATTCTCCAGGCATCGGAACCAGACTCGCGGCCGCCCCTGTGTCTTTCTCACCACCAAAAGCTCCGCCGATCTCAGCACCAGACGTACCAATATTTACGTTAGCAATGCCGCAGTCAGAGCCCCAATGGCTTAAGAAGGCCTCTGTCTCCAGCATGTTCGTCGAGAAAATAGAAGAAGAAAGGCCCTGCTTCACTCCGTTTTGAATTTCAATGGCATTTTCTACGCCTCCGCTATACCTGATCAGGTATAGGATTGGCGCAAAGGTTTCTTCCTGCACCATGTGGTAGTGGTTCTCGGCTTCTACTATGGCTGGCGTCACATAGGTTCCGGTTGCGTATTGTTCGCCTTCCAGCACTTCACCACCGGTCAGCAGCATGCCACCTTCTTTCTGCACTTCCTCCAGTGCATTCTGGAAGGCCTTTACAGCGTCTTTATCGATGAGCGGCCCAACCAGCGTGGTATCGCTCAGCGGGTGACCAATCGGCAGGTTCGGGTAGATCTTGAGCAAGCGGTCACGTACCTGATCAAAAATATTTTCGTGGATGATCAAACGGCGGGTAGAGGTACAGCGCTGTCCGCAGGTACCTACGGCACCAAACACCACAGCACGAAGAGCCATTTCGATGTCGGCATTCTCTGTCATGATGATGGCATTGTTACCACCCAACTCCAGCAGCGACTTGCCCAGACGAGCACCAACGGCCTCGCCCACTTTCTTGCCCATACGGGTAGAGCCTGTAGCCGACACCAGTGGCACGCGGGTGTCGTGCGCCATCAGGCTGCCGATCTCAGCATCACCGATGATCACATTGAATATACCTTCCGGCAATTCGTTGTCGGCCAGCACGTCGCGGATGATGTGCTGACAGGCGATGGCGGTAAGAGGTGTTTTTTCAGATGGTTTCCAGATGGTCACGTCGCCGCAAACGGCGGCCAGCATGGCGTTCCAGCTCCAAACCGCTACCGGGAAGTTGAAGGCTGAGATAACGCCCACGATGCCCAGCGGATGGTACTGCTCGTACATGCGGTGCTGCGGACGCTCAGAGTGCATCGTGTAGCCGTGCAACTGGCGGGACAAACCAACAGCGAAGTCGCAGATGTCGATCATCTCCTGCACCTCGCCAAGGCCTTCCTGCAGGATCTTGCCCATTTCGTAGCTCACCAACTTGCCAAGCGCCTCTTTGTGCTCACGCAGCTTGTTGCCGATCTGGCGTACAACCTCGCCTCGTTTCGGTGCCGGCATCTGGCGCCATACCTTAAAGGCTTCCTGAGCGGTGCTTACCACTTGCTCGTAGTTGTCGGCATTGGCCATGTTCACGGTTGCAATCAGGTTGCCGTCGGCTGGGGAATAAATGTCGCGGGTAGTGTTATTTTCGCCGCCCCATTTCAGGCCAGTGCTGTAGGCTGGGTTCAGTTCTTTTATACCTAGCTGCTGCAGCACATCGGCAATCGCTTTCGTCAATGGCAGCTCATCTATGGTCTGTTTCATAATTTTACCTGTGTTTTGAGTTAAAGGTGTTGTAACTGTGATCTACAGTAGCGAGCTGACGTGCAGACCGCTCTGCTGCATGAAGATAGGCCTTTTTTCTCTTCTATTAAAACAAAAAAGCTTCTGCCATGCATGGCAGAAGCTTTTTATGCTATAGTTAGGTCTTAGCGCTTTCCGATCGGATAGTAGGCTTTCAGACCGTCAGGGTATACACCCTCAATATAAACAATGCCGGTCTCAAAGTTCTTCAGGTGGCGCTCCACATCGGAAGGCACGTTCACCGCATACTTATCGATGCGTGTAATGATGAAACCGTCTTTCATTCCACTGTCGCGGAACTTGCTTTTGGCAACGTTCGCGATCTTGGCGCCACCGTCTATACCTAGCTTGTTCATTTCCTGCTTGCTCACTGCCTCAAATGTAGCACCGTCAAAGGTTACGGAGTTGGCAGTGCTACGCTTCGAAATCTCGGTGCTGTTATTCAGGTTCTTCAGTGTTACATTGGCTGTGCGACTCTTACCATCACGCAGGTATTCCACTTTCACTTTATCACCAGGACGGTAGCGAGCCACCTGCTCCAGCAACTGCGAAGAGCGAGCTACTTTCACATCGTTGATCGCTGTAATTACGTCACCATTGCGAAGACCAGCTTCTTTGGCGCCACCTTCTTCTACTTCAGCCAAATACACACCATTCAGCGTGCTCAGGTTTTTCTCTTTTGCCAGGGCAGCATCAATTTCCTGAATGCGGGCTCCTAACAGGGCACGCTGCACTTCGCCATACTTGAGAAGGTCATCTACAACTTTGCTAACAATAGCCGAAGGCACAGCAAAAGAATAACCAGCAAAAGAGCCTGTCTGCGATGCAATAGCGGTATTTATACCTACAAGATCACCATTCAGGTTTACCAGAGCTCCCCCACTGTTACCCGGATTCACAGCCGCATCTGTTTGAATAAATGACTCGATGCTCAGGTCGCGGTTTTGGGTAGTGCGCAGAATGTTAATGTTGCGCCCCTTGGCACTCACGATACCAGCTGTTACTGTAGAGGTCAGGTTCATCGGATTACCTACAGCCAGCACCCACTCCCCTACCTGCAGATCGTCAGAGTTACCGTAGCGTATTACTGGCAATTTGTCCGCGTTGATCTTCAACAGCGCCAAATCGGTGGTAGGATCGGTACCTACCAGTGTGGCTTCAAACTTACGCTTATCATCCAGCGTCACTTCTATTTTGTCGGCACGGTCGATTACGTGGTTGTTGGTCACGATGTAGCCGTTAGAGGCAATGATTACGCCGGAACCGGAACCCATCTGAGGGCCACGCGGTACACGCTCTCCAAAGCCGTCGCCAAAGAACTCACGCAGGAACGGGTCCATAGGCGTATTACTGCGCTGTGCCGTGCGCGCACTATACTCGGTCATCACGTGTACCACGGCAGGGGTAGTTACTTGCGCTGCTTTTATAAAATTAAGACCTTCCGGTACGATCACATCGCTGCTGCGCATATCGCTCGTGTAGCGTACGGTCGGATACTGCTGTTGAGTCTCTACTCCCTGCGGACTATCATTCTCCAGCAACTTATAGCTGCCTACTGCCACACCGCCGCCCATCAGCGCCGAAAGTGTGAGGCCAACAATAAACTGTTTCGTCTTCATGTATTGAACTCCTCCTGATTGGTGAATATCTAATATTAAGGATTATATATATAACAAACCTATAACGCTAATATACTATACGGTGGTATACAAGGTCAAGGCAATTCGCATTCTTTAACATTTCTATAACAAAAAAGAGGCCAGTTTAGGTGGCCTCTTTTTGTTATTCACTGTTCTTATTTTTCTCTTCCGTTCTCAGTGGCTGAGGCTGCCACACGCTTTTGTTTGGCTGGCTGCTTCGCTTCCTCCCCGCCTGAGATCGTGATCTGGCGCTTCATCGTTTTCTGCTCGTCTTTTGGTACGTTCACCACGAGCACACCGTCCTGCAGTTGTGCAGATATCTTGTCTGCATTTACATTGTCAGGCAGATAGAAAGAGCGGGAGAAAGTACCGTACTGTGTTTCCAGCATCTGGTAGCGACGCCCTTCCTCTTTCTTCTCAAAGCGGCGCTCACCCGAAATCGTTAGCTTACCTTCCTGGAAATCGATCGAGATGTCCTCTTTGCGAATACCTGGCAAGGCTACTTCAATTTCGTAACCGTTCTCGGTTTCGCAGGCATCGACATGTGGTGTAAAACCTGCGAAGCCCCTTGAGTTTACAGACTCGTTGAAGAATCTGTCTAGCATTGAACTGAAAGTCTGAGGCATGTCATCCTGCATGCCGTTATATTTTCTAAGTACCATAACTACCTCCTTTTTTTAAGTTTTTGTTTTCACTTACAATCAGGATATAGCCAAAATTTTGCCAGTCGTATTATTTATAAAATCATGAAATAATGTCATTTAATAAGCTCCTTAAAGCTGACGTTCCTGTCAATTTTTCAGAAACTTAGTAGGTATAGCTGCCTGTAGAAACCGCTCTATTGATAGTGTATTTTAGCTCCAGGCCAAAGACGGGTGAAATGCGGTTGCGCTTCGTGGTATAGCCTTGCTCGATTAGCACCCCGTCTTCGTCATATTTTGGCCCCACCTCCACAAAGTAGTAATCGGTCTGGCGGAGGAAGTAAGGCGTGACACGAAACCGCTCGCTAATCTCGTAAGTGGCGTCCAATCTGAGACGGGTGCGATCGATGGTGCGTATCAACAATTCGTTTGTTTCTTCGCCGAACTCCTTCACCACAAACATCTCGTAAGAAAGTGACGGCGTGATGAAGCGCTGCCCCAGCGGAAGGCGCTTGCCCAACTCTGCCATCAGCCTGAACCGTGCAAAAGGATCGCGTCGCTCCTGGTTCACGTAATCCAGCATCAGCTGTTTATTGAAATATAAGCCCTTGATGTTACCAGCATGACGGATAAAAGCCGAGGTAAAGTTACTCGAGGGCATGTCTTCCTTGGCATAGCGGAACATAGCACCCGCCAGCCAGTAATCCGTGAAGGCATGCTCATAACCCAGCGTGAACTCTATGCGTTCGAAGCTGCCCATGCCGTTGTAGCGCTCGTCAGTGTTGATGCGGTACTGATTCTGCAGAAACAGCAAACCATTATCGCCGAGGCCATAGCTCAGTTGCAACTCAGGCCAGATGGCAGTTGGTGCCTTTATTTTGCTTTGGGCGTTGCTTAGAAGCGGCAGCACTGCCAATGCGAG
>NZ_AKIS01000171.1:0-16900 GCF_000277005.1 Pontibacter sp. BAB1700
ATTATTTCCCTGATTTTTTAGTGCCTAAGTACTTTCTATACCCTATACCTGTGCCAGGAGCGCTGCCACTCACAAAGGTTTTGCCTGTGGCGGATTTGCCAACTCGTGCGCCGGGCACGCCGATGCTAAAGCCCATCCCGCTCTTGGAAAAGTTGATGCGGATGGGGCCGATGTTGATTGATTTGCGGAAGAAGAAAGCCATGCCGTGTTTCGTAAATTTATATGCTCAAAAAATTGTAGCCAGCTAATCCCAGTGTCTGACCTCAAACACGCACAGCCCGTCTTCTTCAACGTCTTTGAAAGTGCCTACTTGCTGCTCTTCATCATGATACCAAAACCCATCTTCGTAATAGAAGCCATTCTTCATCATCTGCTCGAGTAAGTGGCTTTTGTGTCGGTGGCTCACAATGAATGCCACCGAATAGCAGATATTGCGGTTGAAGTAGTAAACAATGTTAATGCTACTGTTGCCAGATGCTGTATAGGTGATATAAGGATTGCCATCGTTGTTTGTCCCAAACTCTGGCGCCGAGGTCTCTTTGTTCTTTTTATGATAACTCAGCACTTCGTTCTGGGTGTATCCTAGGAGACGCTGCGCCTGCGTACCGAAAGAGATTAAAAATAAAGCAAGAGTAAAAAGTGTTTTCATTTAATGAACGTGATCTTATTAAGTGTTAAGTTAAAAATGTGCCACATTAAAAAATGGCATTTGATGCAGGTTTCAGACCCCATAGCCTGTCAAAAACAATCCGCAGCCTATCAAAACATGACAAGCTACGCACGATAGCTATATCTCATCCATATTCACATACCCGCCATTTTCACTGATGTAGTCGAGCAGTTTGCGGTAGCTGCTGCTGGCACGCAGTACGCTTTCGCAACCGATCACCACAACCTGCTTCTTAGCGCGTGTCAGGGCTACGTTTAGTTTGCGGTCTACACTGCCGTCGTCTGTTAGCGACTCCAAGAACTGCATCTGCTTGCTGTGGTTTACAGCCAGCGAAATAACAATCACATCGCGCTCACTTCCCTGGAAGCGCTCTACCGTATCGACTTCCACTTGCTGCATGATGCTGTCTTCCACGGCACCGCTGCGCTTAATAGTGGCGATTTGAGAGCGGTATGGTGTGACCACCCCTACGCTTTCAGCTGAGAATTTATCGGCGTATACCTTATGCACGGCTTTTATAAAACCTGCCACCAAACGTGCCTCGATCTCGCTTACTTTGGCTTTGCTTTCGCGGGGGGCAGGCACAAAGACGAGGCGCGACTTCGCCAAGGCGCGTTCATACTTGTTTGCGGATGTCGCATTGAATGTCGTTTGCGGCTCGAACTGCACACCCGGATAGGGCTGGAGACGATTTTCGTAGTACTCGTGGCTCACAAAGGCGCAGATGTCGTGGTGCATACGCCCTTGGCGGGTAAGCATGCCATAGGCATTATCCCAACCGTTTGCCTGACAGATAGCAAGCAGACGCGAGAACAGCGAATTCTTTAACGACTTTAAGTTGATCTTTGTGAGCTCCGGATCATCCACAAGGGTGTACTTATCGGCTTGGGTAACGACAGCCGGCAACTGCTTCTCGTCACCGATCAGGATGAAGCGGCGGAAGAGCGGCAGTATCCCTACCAAATGCGGCTCCAGCAACTGCGATGCCTCGTCGATGATCACCGTATCGAACTTTTTCAGCTTGGCCAGATGACTGAAGCCGCCAAACGAAGCCTGGGTGCAGACAAAGATGCGCGTCACTTCAATCGCCTCGTTCAGCTGCGACACCGTCTTCACCTCAGCCATCTTGTTGAAGCAGTTGACGGCCGAACACTGCGGGAAAGGCGGATGTGCGGCAGACCGGCTTTGTCCAGGTGACGGCAGATCTCCTCCACGGCACTATTGGTAAAGGCCATTACCATGATATTCTCACCCGTGCTGTCATACAGACTTTGCACCATGTTACGCAACATGTAAGAGGTTTTGCCCGTGCCCGGGGGACCTTGCAGCAGGAAGTAGTCTTTGGCGCTTAGTGCACGCTCCATCAGCTCGCGCTGCTCTTCTGACAGGCTGCCGGCTACTTTATAAGGCAGCGTACCAAACTCGGGTGCACGCAGACCAAAGAGCAGGTCCCGCTTGTGCTTAGGAGCCTGCAGGAATGAAGCCAGCGACTTATACATGTCATCAAAGCCCTTCTCCATCAGGTCCCGCTCCAGTGCCCAGAAAGGATGCTTTTTAAAGTAATCCGCATCCATAGTTTTGGAACGCAGGGCCACCACTACTTCACGGTCAGTGATGCGCTTAATGTTGCACTTTAGTATCTGATGCTTGATGGCGGCCTGCTCGTCCCCTTCTACAAACGGATAGAGTATGGTAATATCTCCCTCACGCAAGTTGCTCATTTTATCAGATAACAGACCACGCTTCAGGTATACCTCGCTATGCTCCGTCAGCTTCTCAAACTCCAGGTAATCCAGTATGGAGAACGTGTTGCGTTTTTCACTGCGGGCAGAACGCCATAATGCAGCAAAGCCGGGCGTACCCTCTACCTCGTCGCTACCTATTTTAGCGGTACGCTGCTCACGGGCTACAAACCCAACGAAGTCACGGAAGTAACGCAGCTCATAAGGTGCTGCATTTTTCATAGCAGTCCATATTCCCTGCAGAGCTTCTTCATCAAACTGTGCACGTGGGCCGAAGCCATCGGGGTTAAACAGCCCCAGCACCTCTCTTGGGTTCTCCGCCAGCTTAAAGTCGTGCAGCACGATCAGGTTGCGCAGCATCATCAGTTCCTGACGCAGCTGACCTGACTCAGCGTGGTTTCGCAGCGGACGCCCCTCATTGCGGGCCGGATCAGAGTATAAAATAGCGCTGTCGCCTGTTCGCCCCGGGAAGGTAGACTCGAGCAGCATGTTATAGCACTGCACCTGCGCCTTATTATTATTCCACAGGCCACCATTGTAGTTTATACCCGGTGCGCTGCCACTCTTCAATTCCACAATATTTTTCCGCTTCTCATCCGCCGGGTCCTGTGCCATCATGTCTAGTCGTCCCTGAAGGCCAAAGCGGGTAGAAAAATAAGTAGGTTCTATCAGTAGCTGATGCTTTTTATAGTTTTCCAGCACGCCTGCTATCACGCCGGTATGTGGCGCAGCGTCTGTGTGCATACTAGTTAGCATAGTCGGGTTAAAGCGTCCGCCCTGCTGCGACACACACAGCAAGCCAAAAGCCTGCTCCCCCATAGGCGCTGTCCGTATATCGGCCTGCGCTGTGTTAGGGCTGAGTGCCAGCCTGTCTAAGATACTGTTGGCCACATTTCCCAACATCATCTTATAGTTCGTCTCTGACTGTTTGAATTTCCCGAGCAAATAGATATTAGGGTTAATACCTGAGCGATCAAAGCATTCCGCCAGTTTAGATGCCTCGATCAGGTAATCCGGCTCCACCACCATGATGCTGGTAGGCTTGGTACTGAATACATCTTCCGTACCCTCATTGAGCTGAATATCATAAAACGCCACATGTGCATATTTCGACAATAGCTTGCCTGCCGTGGCAAAGTTATCTAACCACTTACGATCCGGGTCTGGTGAGCTATAGAGCAGCACCGTTACATCGCCATATTCCCCTGCATCACCACGCAGCGTAGTTTTGAAAGGCACTGCAGGATCATGCTGCACTTCCGTTACAACAAGCTCCAGCTCTTTGATATGGGTATGATTGCGCTTACTTTTTCTGCGGTATGTAAGCTCCGGCCTGCTGCTGAAGCGGGTGTGCAGCGCTTCCGGAATTGGCTGACCTTCAAAATGACTGATAGCCAAGGCCAGGGCCCGCATGCCTGCTAGCAGCTCATCATCCGACACGTCTGTACCGATTGTATGCACCACATTGTTGGCCTTCTTCCTGAATCCGTTAATTTCCTCCCGCACATCATGGCTCACGTTATACTTATCAAATACAAAACTTGAGCGACTGAAGGTGCTCTGAAAATACTGCTTTTCCTGACTGGTAAGCTCTTTAAAAAGAGAATCCAGCACAGTGCGCAGCTCTTTCATTTTGTCGGTGAGCTTCGGGCCTTGCGCTGCCTCAATTGTTTGCATTTGCTCATAATAATAGCGGGCGGAATCAGGGGAAAGGATGCTCATTTGGCTTTGGGGTATAGATTGGTTATGCCTTTAAATTTTTATAGGTATTGTATAAAGATGTGAGAAACGGCAGTATGTGCAGGCTATGTTATAATATAGGATGCACTCACATTGAAAGCGCTGGCTATAATGCCTCCACTTCCTGCCCCTCTTTTATCACACCATACTTGCGCAGCTTTTCTTTCAGGTTATTTTTGGAGATACCCAGCGCCTGCATGGTGTGGGTGATATTTCTGTTCTTGAGTTTAAAAACTCTCATGATATGCGCCTTCTCCGCCTCTTTCAGCAGCAAGGAATGCTTACCATCAATTAGTTGTAATCGCTTGGGCAGGTCGTGCAGCTGCACCTCCTCTTCGCAAAACACATAGAGGGACTCTATCAAATTCTCGAGTTCGCGTACATTCCCCGGAAAGGTATAGGCTTTGATGGCAGCGAGGGCTTCCCCCGAGAAGCTTAGCAGCTTCGGTTTGTTAAACTCAACCTTCTTTACCTGCACGAAATGGTCTAGCAGGACCTTGAAATCGGCAGCGCCACGATCGCAGAGCGGCGGCAGCTCAAGCTCCGCAACAGCCAAACGGTAGTAGAGATCCCAGCGGAAAGTCCCCTCCTGACACATCTGTTCCAGCGGGGCGTTGGTAGCGGCTATGACACGCACATCCACCATCTTTGGCTTATCTCCGATAGGCTGTATCTCACGCTCCTGCAACACCCTTAAAAGTGCCTGCTGCATCTGTGGACTGATATGACCAATTTCATCCAGAAAGATAGTGCCGCCATTGGCTTGCTCGAAAACACCCGGCGTATCTTTATCTGCCCCGGTGAAAGCTCCTTTGGCATAACCAAACAGGCGTGACTCGAGCAGGTTCTCCGATAAAGCGGAGCAGTTGATTGCCATAAATGGCCCTTCGCGCCGCGAGGAGTTTAAGTGTACATGTTTGGCCAAGTGCTCTTTTCCTGTGCCACTTTCACCTCTGATCATCACCGTTACGCGGTCCGTCTGCGCCACCTGCTCAGCCCGCTTGTATACCGGCATGATGCTCGGCGTCAGCCTGAAGTGACTGTCGGTTTTGGGCTTGCCTGTATGGAACTGCTTGATCGTAACTGAAAGCGGCGTCTGACTCTTTTGAAAGCTTAACTCTTCAAGTTTTGGTTGTCCGTTGTTAAACTTCGCCTCGCTGGTCTGGATCAGGCGTGTATTAAAGCCCAGTGTTTGGTGGCAGATAAACCAGCTCAACTGCATAATAGAGGTACCCGGCGAGAAGAAAATATCGATCTCGTGTTCTCTCAGACTCACCAGCAAGTCCTCTATTTTAGGCTTGATCTCGTCAAGACTAATTACGCTTTTCAGCTCCAGTAACCGTGTTTCGACCTTCGCTTCTGGCTGGGTATGCAGCAAGGTATTTTCCAGCCGCTCCACCCATTGCTCCTGATCCTTAGAGGAATACAGCAACAGGTGCTTATCATAACCGCCTTGCTTGTAGAAGTGCTTGTAAAACTGACAGTGCGGCCCATGCTCTGCCACCTGTTTAAAAGATCCGTTTTCGTTGCGCACGAAATCGTGGGCGCGCGCTACCCAGGAAAGTAAAAGTTTGCCCATAGACAGGTTGATGTTTAACCGACGAACGAAATTTAGGAAAATTAAATATAGGTTAAAATAGAATATCAAAATATTATGATTAACCGATAATATTTCTACATTTGCTATTAGAGGTGTTCTTGAATGCCTGTTTACTTAACCTTTCCTACCTCTCCTTTACAAGCTTGTCAACTTCTGATACGCCTGTGCAAAATTTGACACCTGTAGCAAGGGCTATGTTGGTTTTGTCGCCTCTGAGGGCGTGTTTAAAAACCGGCATGGAATTTCAGATAACAATCTTGTAACATTAATTTTAGCATGCCTGATGAAACCTCTTAAATTGCTTCCTATTATCCTTTTTTGGGTAGCCATATTGGTTATAAATTTCTCTACCTCAGCACAAGGTTTTAAGAAAGAAAAAAGAATTTACCTCTTTGACTTGACAGCTTCTATGAAAGGCTTCAAGGGTCTTACCCCAGACATTTTTGAGGATGTCAAAAAGAATTTTGCTATTGCAATCGATAAATTAGACAACGATGATACAGATATCGTCTTAATTACATTTACAGATAGGGTAATAAATAAATATTCTTTCAAAGCACACGAAAAACAGAAGATAAAGCAGACAATCAGTGATCTGAAAATTGCCAATGGTAATACAGATATCACAGCGGCCTGGTCGGCAGGCTCAAAAGAACTTGATCCAGCTAGAGTAAACTATATGTTTTTACTAACTGATGGACTACAAACAGTAGGGGGAAACGCAGCTGAGCAAGGACTATATAATTCAATCCGCAATTGGAAATCCAATGCATCGGGCAATGACTACTATGCTTTTTATGTCATGCTTACAAAACATGCCACATCAGATGCTTTGGTCAAAACTTTCAAAGAAAGTAATAATGTTTGGCCGATTGAAAGCATGGACGTTGATTTCAAGTTTATTCAGCCTGCCCGACAGGTATATTACAATACCAAAGATGATCAGGAAAAGAAAATACCAGTTCTTGTAAAACGTAAACTTCCACCGAACTTTACTTTTAACCTATCTATTGCCAATAATCCTTACTATCGACTTAAGCAGAATAGTTTCAATATTACTAACGGAGCTATTACAATAGCTATTGAAGCCAAAGATGATTTAGCAAATATCCCTGACGAATATCAGCTTGAGTTAATGATCTCAAAAGACAATTCTAAGTTCTGGGATGTATTTTTTACACCTGAAAGGATTGGTTTGAAGATGATAAATAAGAAAGAAAAAGTACTTACAATTTATCAAAAGTAAGATGTTAAAGTATTACAAAATCATTGCGTACCTACTGCTGGGAGCGGCATTTTCTAGTTGCGATAAATTGAGCAGCATACTCCCGAACTTCGAAAAAGCTGAAACACATGAAAGCTTTTCATTAATTGATTTCGGAAAGGTCGAACATTATGAATCTTTTCTTTGGAAAGATGGAAATGAAGCAATCTTGGATGCCTCAATAGTGACAGAATTTAATGAGGCGTCATCACAAGCAGGCAGTTTCGTTTTATTTGAAATTCAAGATGAGAATGGTCAAACAATTAATCGGAAAGATATCCAAATAAGTGTTAATGGTGCCGCATTAAAAGATGGTAGTTATAAATTAGTTAGTTCAAATAACCAGGCACAACAGGAATTAACCTTATCTATCAATTTTAACAATCAAGCTGATGCTAAGGATTTTAAAGGATATTTAGCTGTAAAGCAGTCAAACTTAGATAGAGTTAATGACACCCCTCTCGATAACATTGCTAATACAAAAATACTACAGTGGCAAGCCCAATATGAGCCTGTGATCAATCCTTTAAAGTTCTGGGTTATTATCATTTCCTCAGTAATAGCTTTTATACTATTCCTTAGGCTCACTATACTAAAAAAGAAAATATACCCTGTTTTCACTGGAACTGTACGATATTTTGAGAGCCCAACCCAAAGTAGAAGTATCAATTTTAATGGTAATCGTCAAGTTGTATTAACTAATAGAATACCTAAACAAGGTGCCTTTGACAAATTATGGCGCGGCAAAATTCTTTATATCAACGATCCTCTCTTTTCGGAGCCGATTGAATTAACTCCTAAGAAAAAAGGAGCTATTAAATATAGATTCAATACTAGCAAGTATGCTGTCACACCATCAGACGGATTTCTGCAGAGGGGAACAGAATATAAAATCAAAAGCTCAGATTCAAAACAAACTGTAATACTTAAATAGTCAAAACCATGGCAATCAGATTAAAGAAAAGCTTATTCATAGGACTAGGCGGAACAGGCGCAGAAGCAGTACTTCATACTAAAAAAAGATTCTTAGATGCTTATGGAGAAATCCCTCCAATGATTGGCTTTTTGGTTATTGATACAGATGGAGGTGTGCTTAATAACAAAAAAATTTATGAAGCCGATGGTAGCAGCGTTGTATTAGAAAACTTTGAGCACTTACATGTAAGCTGCAATGGAGCAATCAGTATATATTCAAATAATCCATCAAGTTTTCTTTGGTACCCTAAAGCGAATACAAATACACTTTCCGCGCTTAATGGACTGGGTGCAGGTCAGGTAAGATCAAATGGAAGATTCATAGCTTTACATAATAAGGTAGTTCTTGCGAATGCAATACAGAGCGCTGTTAATAGAATTAGTAATCCTATTCCAGCAGATAGCAAATACATGCTATTTAAGAATGATAGCAGAACTTACGTAAACGTTCCTTTCTCAGTTAGTGGCGGTACAGGTTCTGGCACTTTCATCGAGGTATCGAATATATTAAGGAATCAGTTAGGAGACGAAGTTGACATCATGCCATACATTGTTCTGCCCGACGTATTTAATACAATGGCAAGTGGTCCATCAATGAGGAACACAAAACCAAATGCTTATGGAGCTTTAATGGAGATGGACTATTTAATGCACTTAACTCCTAACTCAACTCCTTTG
Organism: Pontibacter sp. BAB1700; assembly: GCF_000277005.1. NCBI lineage: Bacteria > Pseudomonadati > Bacteroidota > Cytophagia > Cytophagales > Hymenobacteraceae > Pontibacter > Pontibacter sp. BAB1700. The sequence goes on from NZ_AKIS01000171.1 coordinate 8,670, forward strand.
ACAACTGAATATGGAGATGGTCAAGTAGTGTACAAAAAGCCATACGATTTAGCTGTTGTAATCAACAACTCTACCGCGGAAGGGACAACATATCCTCACGTTAAAGATATTGCAGAGTTGATTGGCCTAGGCATGTTCGTGGGCTCAAGTGAACTTTCATCAGAAGTTTCTTCTCCATTTGATAATGTAAAAGCTCAAATTTTCGACAAAAACTTTTGACATACATGGCAAAGGCGCCTGGGCTTGTGGAATGGGGCTTTCTGAACTTGTTTATGATAACAAGAAAGTCGCTACTCTTCATAGAGATTTACTTGTAAGTCTTCTTGTGAAGAAGTTAATAAACTCAAATGTGGTTGATATTGATAAAGTAAATGAATTTATCGACTCCCCTGATGTATTGATTCGTGAAAATGATAATAAGGATGATGTATTAGACAGCCTGCTTGATGCTTCACCAAAATACATTTTCAGTGCTTCCCGACACCAAGATGCAGAAATGGAAAGGGAGGAGTTTGTTAAGAGAAATACTGACGACAATGTAGTTAAGGAAATATCATCAAATTATGATCAAAAATTGAGAACTGTAAAGTCTCAATTAGATGCATTTATAAAAGGTATACTTAATGGTGAAGGAGGAGTAGGAAATAGCATTCATTTCTTAACAGTGCTCAAAGACAACTTACAGTTCTTTAAAGGAATGATGATCGATGAGAAGAAGGAGTTAGAATCAAATCATTTCAACTATAAAGTAGCTCTAGAGGACTGGAAACCATCTACAGTTGACACCTTATTTGGCAGAAAAAAGGAAGATGAAAGACAGGCTTTTGAAACTGCGGTTAGAAATGAAGTAACTAACTATAGAGAGATATTGCGTAGAGAGTGGGCAACAAGATTTTTTGATGCCTTGTCAACTTATGTAGATGAACAGAAAGAGAAATTTGAATTACTAAAAACTAAGCTTGAGAACATTGAAAGTAAGGCTTATAACTCTGCGCTTAGAACCCAAAACTCTGCTAAGTCGGTCGAAAAAACGTTTGTAATTGAGTTACATGGCGAGGATTTAATGAAAATCTCTATTAACGAAGATTCAATTCGAGTGATAGAGTTTTTATCCAAGTTAAATACTGAAGATAAACTAGTTGATTTCTTAGGATTCGATGAAGCAAACATTGAGAAGAGACTAGTAAAGTACTGCAATGAGCTACCAGTCATTAATAATATTCTAAAAAGAAGTATTGAGGATAAGCTTAGGGAGTTTTCAGATGAGAAAATTGAGCACCTGATCGAAACACTTTATAGTAAATCATCTCCTTTATGGTCTTATAACTTCAGAGGGCAGAAAGTAGGTGTACAAGAGCTCCACAAATTCTTCCTTATTGGTGTTCCTCGCGAACAGAACTCTGTCTTCAAAGACAAAAAAAAATTACTTCAAGAAACCAGGAGTACAAGAAGTTGAGATTGCATCCACTAATATCCATGATAGAGTAATTGTTTATCGCTTTGAGGCAGCTGTTCCAATTTATGCAGTTAATAATATGCCTGAATACGAACGCTTATATACAACGTCAGCCCTTGACCATCATGTAGACTCTAACTGGAAAAACAGGATGGATCGAGAGAACTTTACAATCCACCCTGTAAGAAAGCAAGACAACTCAATTAGATTCTGGACTTTAGGATTTATATTCAATTATATCAAGTTTGATTCAGCTTCGAAGAAGTATCTAGTATACTCTAAGAACCATGGTAGCCCGCTCAAAAATTATTGGAAAGACTTGGGAAGCTTTAGGGATTCCGCATTTACTGAATTCAAACAACTCAAGATTAATGAAGAAATGGAGCAACTAGTGATTGATAAAATCAATCAAATAGGAAAGGATGCGTTTAACAGCAAAATTGAAGATGTAAGAAGTGAGGGTAGATATCTCAGTGTTTACTCTCAGTTAGACACTAATCATGAGGACATAGAAAACTCGAAGTATCAAGGTATAAATCTTCTTCTCTGTGATGAAATTGACTTTGTTACAAAAGAACTTCATTCACTCAATTAAAAATTACATTAATGAATTTTACACCATCAGTTGTTATCAACTTATGCGATATTTATGATGGTAAGCTCACTTCCTCTCTAAGAGAGGAAGTGAGCTATACTACAAAAGATTCGCCACATATAGCGCAAGTAGATGCTATCACAAATAAGGGCGATGGCTTGTGGTATGACCATCAGTATACAAATATTGGCCGTAAGGAAAATGTAAACAAACTTAATGAATACATCGATTTTGTAACTACCCTTACAAATAAGATCGCCAATATCCGCGCGTACGTTAATGCAGATACTGACAAAAATATTAATATCTACATTCTTTACCCCCTTTACCTTACAGAAGCAGACAATATCTATGATTTTTTGCTTGAGAGTTTAGAAGAAGTATGTAAAAAGAATTTAGTGCAGCAATTCAATGTCTTTACTTTAGGCCTTTCATCTGGATTTTCTGAAATCACTACCCACAAAATTGATCTGCTAAAAGCTGTTTCTAGACAAAACCTCGAGAGAATAAATCAAATGAGGAGTTTATGTTTCCCACATAAACTCCTTTTACTTGACACCATAGGTATAACGGGTGCGGCTGTAGGTTTTTCATGCGAATCATTGGCTAAATCAATTGCAGAGCTTGTAAGGATCCATGCTTCAGCCGAGTATTTAGTAACAGGTGCCTTATCAAACAACTTCATTAACTCTTTTGGTGTTGGTGTAATTGGGGTAGACAGGCACCTACTCTTTTCTTACTATCGATTAAGGATAATTGAAGAGTTCCTAAAAAAGGAGGTTTGGCAAATTAATAAGAAAGCCAAAGCTAGGCTTGACTCTTTATCTGATGCTTATATCAGTAAGCAGATAAATAACATTCAGAACCTTAGAGAAATAGATTATGATCTAATTGACCTGAAAGAGACATTAGTAGAAAAAACTCAATCTATTTCAGAAAAGGTTTACATAATTGAATCAATTCTAAGCCAGAAAGAAATAGGCTCACTCCGACTATTGGACATTTATGATCCACTTATAAAAAGAATAAAGCATTATATCCCCAAAGAGGAGTATGCAACCTTTGAAGAAGTAAGGAATGCAAAATTTGAATTAATAGAATCTGAAAATGAATATAATGAGACACTTAACTCAAACGATAAAGAGATAGTTGAGCATAATGAAGAAGCCTTTAAGGCTAATCAACAACAATATCATGCCTTAAAGAGCAATTTTCATAAGCTTATAAAGTCGCTTAAGAAGCCTCACTTAAGAAAAAGAATCCATAAGACCTATATAAGTAACAACGAACAAGTTGCAGTAAAGCAAAAAAAACCATGCTGGCTCCTAAGGCTATTCAAAAAAAACACGAATTCTGTAAGTGAGCAATTCTCTTCTAATGAGGATTTCCAGAATACATCGTTCGAATCTTTTAACAGCTCAACTAGTCAATTTGACCAAATAAATAAGCTTAGCGAAAATCTTCGATTCTTTTTTGAAGAATTGACGCAATTAGAACAAAAACTTGATGCATGGAAGCATGAAGCCATAACTTCTAAAGAGGGTTTAAATTTTGAGCGCCCACTTTTTATTCGACTGCTTTATTCTAAAAAAACTTTAGATAGATACTTTAAAGAAGAATTAACCCACTTCTCCCTTAACAATCTTTGTGTTTTCAGAACCCTCACAGATACGTTGCTGGATGAAGAGCAAAACCAAAGTGATGTTCCCTCAAATATTGCCTTAAAATCCATCAAGGAAATTGTGGAAGATGAAATCACTAAAAGGTTAGATTTTATTAACAGATTTAATATTTATCATTACTTCCAGAACAACAGCCAATTTAGATACCTTACACAAGGATTCGAACTTCAAAAGGAAATTACTAAAGTATATAACGCTTCAAACCCATTTATACATTGCACCGAAATTTATAAGAACTACGATAGGTATGGACATCCTGCTTCAGTTCAGTCAAAGCTTTCAAATATGTACTTTGCCCCTAATTATAAAAATGATGAAGATGTTAGTGAGTTTAAATCTATAGTAAGAAAAACCATTTCATCTAATTCACCGAATCATAGCGTTTATCTAGAAGAGCAGTTTAAAATATCTTTCTTGAGATTTCCCTATGACTTGGAGCTTGAACACTTAGTAGAATGGTATGCTTCACCTGAGGATATGCCTAAAAGTTTTGAGGAATATGTTGAATTACATAATGCTAATACAAACTCTACACATGATGGTCAAGGCTCAGATCCTTTGTCCAACTTTGATGAGCAGTTATCTGAGAAAGCCGATAATGCAGGGACTGACGAACCAATTGAGGATAATGATGCAATAGAGGACAATATAGACGCTTTTGAAGAGTCATCAACCAATATAGATAAAACATAAATGCTCCTCTTCTTCGACACCGAAACAGCAGGCCTACCCCGCAACTGGAAAGCGCCGCACACCGACACCAACAACTGGCCGCGCATGGTGCAGCTGGCCTGGCTGGTTTATTCTGCTGACGGGCAAAAGCTGTCAGGTGGCAATTACATCATCCGTCCGGATGGTTTTACTATACCTGCCGAGGCAAGCCGGATCCATCGGATCACAACGGAACGGGCCATGCGGGAAGGTATTGCTCTGGAGGAAGTGATGTCACAGTTTGCGCAGGCGCTGAGCACCTGTTCCCATGTGGTGGCACACAACATCAATTTCGACAAGAACATAGTGGGAGCTGAGTTCATCCGTGCAGGTATACACCATCCGCTCTTTGAGCGCCAGCACATCTGCACTATGGAGCGCACCACCAACTACTGCGCTTTACCGGGCAACTACGGGTATAAGTGGCCTACGCTGTCGGAGCTGCACCGCAAGGTGTTTGGCGAAGACTTTTCGGAGGCACACGATGGTTTTGTGGACGTGAGCGCTACCGCCAGATGCTTCTGGGAACTGCAGAAACGTAATTTCTTTGGCAACCTTCAACTCAATACTCCAGCTACAGTTTATTAAACTTTTCAATTTCTTAGTTCCATAGTTGCACTACATAGGGAGTTGAGGGAGAAACTCTGCTCTATTACATCTAAACCCAATCTTTTATATGAATATCCAGTCCTTGTCTGAGGAAGAAGCGGCCCAGCTGCACCAATTATATTATGCCTTGGCGCATAGGGTTTTGCCCGAGCTCTTTCTGGCTACGAATGAAGAGCCTGCTGCTCCTGATAGCCTGCATGAAGATGATTTTATCTTCGAAGGGGCGAAAGGTAAATGGGTACTAGAGGATAGTTTACAGGCTGAGATGCCTGAAGATGCGATCCTCAAAGAAGCAGAAACAGATGTGCTACTGCAAAAGCACATTGAAGAGCAGGAGCAGAAGCGATTGGAAAACGAAGCATTTGATTTTGAACATGACAAGTTTCCCTTTGGTAAGCCGCTAAGCCCAGAGGAACGGGTGTCTTGGGACTTTGACGCTGAACTGCCGGATGACTTCTTCGAAGACGAAAATGATCTGGAAGGAGACCTCCCTGATGACTTTTTTGATGATGAGGATAAAGACTCTGCTTCAGACTTGCCGGACGACTTCTTCGAAGAAGAGGGTGATATTAATGCTGAAGAATTCATGCAGTCTATACTCGATGAAGAAGAAGGAGAAGAGGAATCCGACCTCGAAATGGAAACCTTTTTAGCTGAGCTGGAAGCAGAAATGGGATTTACACCTAATAGCAGCACGCCCGAAGAGGATTTCTTGAACGACACCTGGCGGATGGCCTGGTATCAGACAGACATGGAAGAACTGCCTTCGAGAGAAGGCTATACCATGGAGCAGCATGTTTTAGACAGAGCCAACATTACCCTATTCACCTTCCCGGCACCATTTCAGATTCCCGATGCCTGGATGGCTGCAGCCGTACATCTACCAGGAGAGCCAAGCCGGTATTTCACACTGGAAAAAACAGTCGGCGATGACGAACACGAGGAACGGGCAGTGCTGGCAGAGTGGCGCTCTAATGGAGCGCACCTAAATACAGGCAAGTACATTAATGATGTGACAAATAAGGCCCTATTCTTAAAAACAGTCTTAAAGCACCTAATCCTATAATCCTGTTACTCTAAACTATCACAGGCTTGATTTATGTGCTGGCCAGTGCTGTGTTCTACCTGCACTAGATGAATTTATAATCAGGCAGTAACAACACATTTCCCAAAAAGATGACATACCCGGTTCGGCTGTACTAAAGCTGGGCCGGGTATTTTTTTAATATACAGCGCAGGATCATCTCTTTGTAATATTTGACAGTCATAATCAAAAAATGACACTTAACGACCTGTTATTTCTTCCTTTTCGCCTTCTTTTGGCACTGGCACCACGTTTGCAATTCTAGCAGTCATAACCAAAACGCTATATAGAATATGAAAAACGCTACAGCCATCTCCTGCCCACAGTGCTCACACGAGTTTAACCCCGAAGCTGCCATTGCATCGCGCATAGAGCAGGAACTGAAAACTAAGTTCGCTGAGCAAGCCAGTCAGCTCCATAAGCAACACGAGGCTCGGCGCCTTGAAATGGAAAAGGAAAAACAGCAGCTGGAAGAAATGCGCCAGCAGCAGGAGAAACTAGTGCAGGAGCAGGTAGCACGTGAACGTAGCGTACTCGAAAACAAACTAAGAGCTGAGCTTAGCCAAAGCATGGGGAATGACCTTACCATGCTGAAAGAAGAGAAAGATCTGATGGAGAAAAAGTTGAAGGAGAAGCAAGACAGAGAACTGCAGCTGCTTCGTCGTCAGCGCGAACTAGAGGACAAGGAACGGGAGCTGGAGCTGGAAACAGAGCGCCGCATTCTGGGCATGCGAACAGAGCTGGAGCAAAAGATCCGACAGACAGAAAGTGAGCAGACTGAGCTGAAACTAAAGGAGAAGGACAAGCAGATCGATGATATGAAGCGCCTGGTGGAGGAAATGAAGCGCAAGAGCGAGCAGGGCTCTATGCAGCTGCAGGGTGAAGTACAGGAACTGGCCTTGGAGGAGAAGCTGCAACAGACTTTCCCTTTAGATCAGATAAAAGAGGTTGGCAAAGGTGTTCGTGGTGCAGACGCCATTCACACGGTACGTGGCACCATGGGTGAGGAATGTGGCACGATCATGTACGAAAGCAAGCGCACCAAGGCTTTTGGCAACGACTGGATCGAGAAATTAAAGGCTGATGCCCGGGCCAGCAAGGCGGATATGATGGTACTTGTAACAGAGGTACTTCCGAAAGGCATGCAACACTTTGGCCTGTACGAAGGCGTATGGGTATGTACCTACCAAGAGCTGATCCCGATGGTCATGGTACTGCGCGACTGCTTGCTCAAGGTATCAGCTGCCACGGCAAGTCAGGAGAACAAAGGTACCAAAATGCAGATGCTCTACGACTACCTGACTGGCTCAGAATTTAGTCAGCAGTTTGCAGCCGTTGCCGAAGGTATAGCCAGCCTGAAGAGCGGTATTACCCGGGAGCGTGCGCAAATGGAGAAACTTTGGAAAGAGCGTGAGAAGCAGCTTGAGAAATCCCTGCTCAATATTGTCGGCATCTATGGTTCTGTGAAAGGTATAGCGGGCAGCTCACTACAGGATGTCAACCTGCTAGACTCCCCCGATCAGCAGGCGCTCCCTCCTATTACACAGCCACAGCTGAACTAGCATGCAGCGGGGCAGTATCGAGCCAGGTACTGCCCCTCCCCCTTATTCCCTTTCCCATCTCAAAACTAAAATCATGAACAAAAAGAAAGTCTATAACCTGATCGTGCTCGATGAAAGCGGTTCGATGGAATCTATAAAGCAGTCTACTATCTCTGGCTTTAACGAGGTAGTGCAAACTATAAAGGGTGCTAAAGATAACCACCCAGAGCAGGAGCATTTTATTTCGCTGGTAACCTTCAACAGCGACGGCATTAAAACGAAACTTTACAATGTGCCTGTCTCCGAACTGGAGGAGATCAATAGCAAGCTCTACCAGCCCAACGCCATGACTCCGTTGTTCGACGCCATAGGTATCAGCACTACACGACTGCACAATGATCTGTCAGAAGAAACAGATACACATGTGCTGGTGACGATCCTGACCGACGGGCTAGAGAATGCTTCTAAGGAATATACAGCAGCACAGATCAAACAGATGATTGACAAGTTGCAATCTAAAGGCTGGACTTTTACCTATATCGGTGCTAACCAC
>NZ_AKIS01000172.1:0-14913 GCF_000277005.1 Pontibacter sp. BAB1700
CTGGATCGAGAAAATGCAAAGCGGCTATAGCACAGGCGCTGACCTGGTGATCGGCTACTCACCCTACAAAAAATTGGGCGGTTTTCTCAATCATCTTATCAGATATGAAACCTTACTGACCGCAATTCAGTATCTGTCTCATGCAAACAAAGGACACGCTTACATGGGCGTTGGCCGAAACTTATCGTATACTAAGTCATGTTTCTTTAGGAACAAGGGGTTTGCATCTCATATCAAGACTACTGGCGGCGACGATGATCTTTTTGTCAGAGATGCCGTCAACAATAGTAAAGCAAGCATTGTTATCAGCAAGGAAGGGCAAACAATCAGTATTCCCAAAAAGACGTTTCGGGAATGGCTGATACAAAAAAGAAGGCACATGGCCGCCGGCAGGCAGTACAATGCGGCAGACAAAGGAAGGATAGGAACTTTTATTTCATCCAATATTCTTTTTTACACGCTAGTAATTATTCTTCTTGTTCTAAATAGCCATTTGACTATATTGGCTGCGCTCATTGGGATTCGCTATCTGATAGTGTTCCCGATCTACGTAAGCGTAGCTCGCAGACTTGACGAAGAGGTATCTTTGCCGTTGTTGCCGCTGCTCGATATTGCCTATTTTTTTAGTTACCTGCTCCTTGGGGTATCCGTAGTATTGAACAAACGAATCAGATGGAAGTAAACAAACAATTCTCCGCAAAAGCGAAACACGATTTCAAACTGATACAGGCGGCTGTTGAAGAAAACGATGAGAAAGCTTATGCTGAGTTGATGAGCATCTATAAGAAGCCGGTATATCACGTGGTACTCAAAATGGTTCGCAACGCCGACGATGCGGAGGACCTGACCATAGAGGCTTTTGCCAAAGCTTTTCGCAACCTGCATAAGTTTAACCCGGAGTATGCCTTCAGTACCTGGCTGTTCCGTATCGCCACCAACAACTGCATCGACTTTATCCGTAAGAACCGCATCAAGACGATGAGCATCGACTCAGCGATCAAGATCGACAACGGCGACGAGATCACGATCGATTTCAAAGATAAGAACCTCAACCCGCAGGAAGAGGCCATTAAGAACCAGAAAATCGAGATCATGCAGTACGTGGTGGCCAAACTGCCCGAAAAGTACCAGCGCCTCGTGACACTGCGTTACTTCAACGAACTGTCATACGAAGAGATCGCCACTGAACTGAACGCTCCACTTGGCACCGTAAAAGCCCAGCTGCACCGCGCCCGCGAGTTGCTTTATGACATGGTGAAGAATAAGAAGCACTTGATCTAATTGTTTATTGTTTTTCAGCACAATCGTGTTGTGATCCAACAATTAACAATCATAAAATATTGATTACGTTTTTAGAGCTCCTGTTGCTTTGTGCGGCAGGGGCTTTATTTTTAGGCTGATTCCGTACATATTTCCTATTTTTGCGATGCCTGAGGCGAATGCAGGGCAAAAAAGAATAGAAGCTATACCTTGCCATAACAGACGATGCGTAACCTGAGCGAAGCCATACTGGAACGAATGGGTCGTTTTCATCTATACCTGCGATACAGGGGAAGGGGTGAGCAAGAACTACATCGCAAGTACGAAGGCCAATACCGTAACGCCGGTCTGGTGCTGCTCTTTGATCTCTTTATGGCCCTGGCCGTAGTGGTAGTTGTAGCCGTATTGGCAGGTATAGTATACCTTGTAGCGGGTTAGAAAGCGAATGAGCTGTATGATTAACTCTCAGCTTTTGAACTCTTAAACTCTCAAATTCCTAAACTCTTAAACTCAACCATGTCTATTTCCATCCGCATCCTTTTGTCAGGTTATTTTCCGGAGCTTACCGAAGATCAGCTCGAAAAATATGAGCGCATGGCCGAGCTGTACCGGGAGTGGAATGAGAAGATCAATGTGATCTCGCGCAAAGACATGGAGCACATCGGGGAGCACCATATCCTGCACTCGTTAGGTATAGCCAAGGTGATACAGTTTCCGGCGCAGGCACATGTGCTGGACGTAGGCACCGGCGGCGGACTGCCCGGACTGCCGTTGGCGGTCATGTTTCCGGAAGTGAAGTTCCACCTTGTAGATTCGATTGGTAAGAAGATACACGTGGTACAGGAGATAGCCCGCGAACTGCATTTGCAAAACGTAACCGCTACCCATACCCGCGCCGAGCAGGTACGCGAGAAATTCGATTTTGTGGTGAGTCGCGCCGTCACCCGTCTGGCCAACTTCTACCCCTGGGTGATGAACAGCTTCAAGAAAGAGGCTATACCTCATAAAGGCATTTATTACCTCAAAGGCGGCGACCTGGAGGAAGAAATAGCCGAATCAGGCCTGATCACGAAGGTATACGACCTGAAGGATTACTTCACAGAGGAGTTTTTCGAAACGAAGAAGGTTGTGGTTGTGCCAATGCCGTAGCGGCTACTCTCCCTCTAGCAGGAATTTCACAGCTCTTGCCTCTGAGTAGTAAATATCATTCCTGAAATCCTCTGCAAAGCCCACGTGGCCGCCTCCTTCAGGTGTCTCCAAGTACAAGTATGGGTTTTCGTCTGCCTCTTCAAATGGGAAGCAGGACTTTGTGAGGAACGGATCGTTCTGAGCATTTACCAGTAGCGTTGGTACCTGTATATTTCTCAGAAACTGCTTGCTGCTGGAGCGTTTGTAGTAATCCTCAGCATTTTTGAATCCATGGAGTGGTGCCGTATACTTGTCGTCAAACTCGGGGAAGGACCAGAACAAACTGTAGTTGCTGAGATCAAGGGCATCCGGGTACATTTCCTTTTTCTGTTCCAGTTTCTGCCCCAGAGACTTTAAGAAACGTTGGGTATAGATCTTGGAGATGCGCTTTGCAGAGCTCTTGAGATCGATAGGCACCGAAAAGACGGATGCCCGCTTTACTTCAGATGGCACTTGTGCCGGATCTTCGCCCAGGTACTTGAGACTGATGTTGCCTCCAGCACTAAAACCGATCAGGTATACGGTTTCGTAATTGCCCATATTTAAGGCATGCCGCACCACAAAGTCAAGATCGTCGGAAGCACCTAAATGATAGGAGCGGAGTAGCTTATTAGGCTCGCCACTACAGCTGCGGTAGTTCCAGGCGAGCGCATCCACTCCGCATTCATTCAGCGCCTTTACCATGCCCATAATGTAAGGCCGGTGTGAGTCGCCTTCCAGCCCATGCGAGAGCACAGCCAGCGACCGGGATTTAACCCGTGACCAATCCGCATCTATAAAGTCATCGTCAGGGGTGATAAGTCGTTCGCGGAGGTAAGTCACTCCTTCCACTTGCCTGAACAAGCTGGGCACAATGGTTTGGATGTGCCCGTTGAAGAGGTAGAATGGGGGTTTATGCTGTGACGGTAAGATTGGCATTAAGTATATGGGTATTTTGTAATCTGTACGAAAACGCTAAAATTACAGCCTTTCTATATGTAGCGCCATATAAGCGATCCGTTTTTACGTATTCTTTACTATAAAACCAACAGAACATAAGACGATGAAGTTTAATAAAAATATAAAAACATGGCTACTGGTCTGCCTGCTGGCGGGCTTCGTGATGGCTTGTTCTTCCGAAACGAGGCATAGCGCCAATCGGGAAGTAGAGGAGTTTTCGGCATGGGTAGATGAAAACAGTACCCGCGCTGAAACAGCCACTGAAGAAGAGTGGAATGAAATGGAAGCAGAGTATAACCGCAGGGCCACCGAAATAGAAAAGCGTAGCGCCGACTGGGACGATCAAACCAAGGCGGAATGGGAAAAGGTGCAAACCCAATGGCAGGAAACAGTGGGCCGATCTGAAACACGTTTCAGAGCATCAGAGGTCGAGCCAGAGTTTGATACAGAGCGGGGAGACACTATACAATAGACTACTATATATAGAAACGATATACAGTTATATGCATTGCTTTGAATATTTATATTCTTTGTGTTGCACAGCCCGTATAAGGCTATAGAAACAACGATAATTATAAAATGAATATAAAATCGAATCTCAAAACACTAGGTATGGCGCTAACAGTTAGTGCATTTACCTTTGCTTGCAACTCTGAAACACGCACTGAAACGAACAGTGAAATTGATGAAGCACAGGTGGAAATGAATGAAACCGGTGTGGAAACTGAGCGTGAGTACAACGACATGGCCGTGTGGGTAGATGAAAACTCAACACGTGCAGAAGATGCCTCTGAGGAGGAATGGCGTGAAATGAGAGCTGAGTATAGCAGACGCGAAGCTGAGCTTGATGCCAGAAGCGAAACCTGGGACGATGAAGCCAAGAGAGAGTGGGAAGAAGTGAAAGCCAGTTGGAAGCGTACCGAAGACAAAGTGCAGAAGCGCCTTGGCGACGTGGACGTTGATGTAGACGTGGATAGAAATAATAACTAAGCTGAGTTTAGTTAAAGAGCAAGCCTGGGGCTGCAGCGTATAGCTGTGGACTCAGGCTTTTTTATTTATTGGGGGCCACGGGTTGCCTTCCTGTAGTGAACTAAAGCGACTGTCGTGCATATAGGATGCTATGAGCGCCATGCCTTCTATGATCACTGGGTTATGGAGGTGTAACAAAGTTTCTTGCTAGCGTAGCAGGTATAGCCAGTTCTTCAGGATCGGGTTTGCCTGGTGATGGCGCGGTCTGTTCGTCTTCTTTGTTACGGGAGCAAGAGAAAAAAAGAGGTCAGCAGAAAGAAACGCAGGGATGCCATGGTTTTCAGGCGAATAAAGTGTAATTTTGAAGCATCTTAATTTAGGTAGTTGAGCTGAATTATTCCCGGTACAGGGATAAATACCCTACCAGACTTTTTTTATAGCGAGGAGGTTTTGGAATTTAATTTCTAAGATTATATCTTTGCAAACTCATTTAGGATACGCAACGAAATTTTAATTAGTATAAAATAACATGGCTAATCACAAGTCGGCATTAAAGAGAATCAGATCTAACGACGCGAAACGTCTTCGTAACAGATATCAGGCGAAAACTACTCGTACTTTCATCAAAAGGCTGAAAGGCACTACTGACCAGGCCGAGGCGCAAGAACTGTACAAGACAGTTTCTTCTATGCTTGACCGTCTGGCAAAGAAAAACATCATCCACAAAAACAAAGCTGCTAACAACAAGTCAAAACTGGCTAAGTTCGTTAACGGCCTGGCTGCAGCCTAAGTTTTTGCTGGAATACCAGTCTTTAAGCCTTACACATCCGTGTAAGGCTTTTTGTGTTTTCTAAGAACGCTGTTTGGAGGTTAGTTTTTACCTTCAGGCAGCGTTTTTTAATGAATGTATTTTCGTCTTAGTGAGTTGAGTAATGGGGTCGGGTAGGGGGTACTGTAGCTTTCGCCAGGGTATTGCTGCTATTATCATGTCTAAGATATAAGCCCTGCAGTGACGTAATACTGGTGCGCATCAAAAACTAGCTCGCACGCTGGCTATGAAATAAATCAGTTTGCTATACCTCAACTGCCGACGTTATACATAGGCCAGAGGCCCCACCATACCCGTCACGAGCGAGGACGCTCGCGCCATGCCAACTAGCCCTGTCGGCTTGGTGAAAACTGTTCCAGGTAAACCTACCCTGCCAAACACCACTCCCTAAAAACAAAAAATCCTGAAGTTGATGCCAACCTCAGGATTCTGAAAATGAAATCTTACTCCTACTAAGCTATACTCAACTTGATCATGTTAGTACGCTTCTGCTCGTATATCGGCATACTCGCCGTGTTGATGAATACGTCTCCCTTGTTGAGGTAACCAGCCTTCAGGAGCATCTGCTTGATATCCTCAATGGTGGCGTCAGTCGACTCGAACTTGTCGTAGTAGAAGCCACGAACCCCCCACACCAGGTTTAGCGTGTTCAGCAGGCGCTCATTCTCTGTGAAGATGAAAATATCAGCTCTGGTGCGGTACTTAGCCAGCTGGAAAGCTGTGTAACCAGACTTGGTCATGCCGATGACGGCACGTGCGTTCGTGTCGCGGGCAAGGTTACAGGCATTGGCTACAAGGCTGTCGTTGTAAAAAGTCTCGGAGTGCGGGTTCAATATGTAGGTCTTGTTGAAGATCTCAGCCTGGCGCTCCACCTCACTGATCGTTAAGTTCATAGAGCGAATCGTCTCAACCGGATAAGCACCAACTGCTGTCTCAGCACTCAGCATCAGCGTGTCGGCTCCGTCGATCACGGCGTTGGCTACGTCGTTCGTCTCGGCGCGGGTCGGCTTCGGATTTACGATCATACTTTCCATCATCTGGGTGGCAATGATCACGGGCTTGGCTGACTTGTTGCACTTCTCCACAATCATCTTCTGCAGCATCGGAACACGCTCCATACCTGTTTCCACACCCAGGTCACCGCGGGCTACCATCAGGGCGTCAGATTCGGCAATGATCGCATCAATATTTTTAATCGCCTCAGGCTTCTCAATTTTAGCAATTACGCGGGTATCCTTTCCTCGCTCCTGAATAATGCGCTTGATCTCCAGCACATCTTCTACGCGTCGCACAAACGAGAGGGCAACCCACTCTACATCGTGGTCGAGGCCGAAATGCAGGTCGCGCAGGTCTTTTTCGGTCAGCGAAGGGCTGAAACAGAAGAGTCCGGCAGGTTGATGCCTTTGCGAGGTTTTACTACGCCACCATATTTCACATCCGCTTCCACCAGGCAGTCTTTGTCAGTGGTGATTACTTTCAACTCGAGTTTGCCATCGTCGAGCAGGATGGTGTCGCCAGGGTTTACGTCTTTGGCCAGCGCGGTATAGCTTGTGCCAAGGTGCTCATGGTTGCTAATGGAACCGTCGCAGCGTAGTACAATGCGCTGCCCTTCTTTTATCTCTACGCCACCGTTTTCCACCTCACCAATGCGGATCTTAGGGCCCTGTAAGTCCTGTACGATGCAGATGTTGGTGTTGAAGCGACGGTTGATTTCGCGGATATGCTGTATTACCTGTAAGTGTTCTTCGTGTTCGCCGTGCGAAAAGTTGAGGCGGAAAGCATCTACGCCCTCCTGCACAAGTGCCAACAGGCGCTCAAAGGTATTGCTGGCAGGGCCAACAGTGGCCAGTACTTTTGTCTTGTTGAAGAGTATCTTCATAAATCAGAATAATAAGTGTTCCTTGTACTTAAGTGTAAGTGGATCAAATTGTTTCGTGTACTGAATAATGGGGAGGTTGTGAAGCCTCCGTAGCAGCTCCTGGGGGTGAAGGTAGTGCTGCAGCGCACCTGATATTTGCAGAATATAGTCATACTCTTTCACATCAGGCAGCATAAAAGGCTTTTTAGTGGTAAGGGTGCCCAGCGCTTTGTTACGGAAAAGGCGTACAGTGCTATGGGTGTCATTGTGCTCAAAATGAGAGATGTACATTTTGTGCCTGTCTGTCATTTCGTAGCATAAGTCCGGCTGTCGGGTGAGATTAAGACCCAAAAGGCGATTAAGCGACCAGGCCATCTTGTAATCGCGGCACGAGGCAACCACGCCGAAAAGGGCGAAGCTAAAATCATACTCAATGTCCAGGTGCAATGTTTTCATGGGCTAACAATCAGCGTAATTGCAAATTTATAAACATGAAAGTCTAAAACGACCTTTAAGGCAAAAACTTTTATCACTTACCGAATACCACAATTTTTTTTGACATTGTCTGCCTAATTACATTTCTTTGCACAGTGTTTTAATAAACTATAAGAAAAAATGTCAGAAATCGCAGAAAAAGTAAAGGCTATCATCATCGATAAGCTTGGTGTTGAAGAGTCAGAAGTTACTCCAGAGGCTAGCTTCACAAACGACCTTGGCGCTGATTCATTGGATACAGTAGAGCTTATCATGGAATTCGAGAAAGAATTCAACGTTTCTATTCCAGATGACCAGGCTGAAAACATCGCCACTGTAGGTCAGGCTATCAGCTACCTGGAAGAGCACGCAAAGTAATATAACCCCGATTACCTTATTGTATTAAGTAATTTTTACTATCTATCCTCTACTAACAGCTTATGGAGCTTAAGAGAGTTGTAGTTACAGGGCTTGGCGCACTCACCCCACTTGGAAACAACGTTGCAGAATACTGGAACGGACTGGCCAATGGTGTGAGTGGAGCTGCGCCTATTACACGCTTTGATGCGAGTAAGTTTAAGACCCAGTTTGCCTGTGAAGTAAAAGGATATGTTCCTGAAAATTACTTCGACCGTAAGGAAGCGCGTAAGATGGACCTGTTCTCTCAGTTCGCCATGGTGGTGGCTGACGAGGCGGTTCAGGACGCGAACCTGGTGGAAGGGAACTATAACCCCGACCGCGTAGGTGTGATCTGGGGATCTGGTATTGGCGGTCTGCGCACCTTCCAGGAGGAGTGCGTAAACTTCGCCAACGGTGACGGTACCCCGCGATTCAACCCATTCTTCATCCCGAAGATGATCGCCGACATCAGTGCCGGTCACATTTCCATTAAGTACGGCTTCCGTGGACCTAACTTCGTAACGGTTTCTGCCTGTGCATCTGCTACCAATGCTATCATTGACTCTTTCAACTATATCCGTTTGGGTATGGCTGACGTGGTGGTAACAGGTGGCTCAGAGGCGGCTGTAACCGAAGCAGGTATAGGAGGTTTCAACGCCCTGAAAGCCTTTCAGAGCGTAACGACTCTCCGGAAACAGCCTCCCGTCCATTCGACAAAGACCGCGATGGTTTTGTGTTGGGTGAAGGTGCGGGGGCTCTTATACTGGAAGAGTACGAACATGCCAAAGCCCGTGGCGCCAAAATCTATGCCGAGGTGATCGGTGGCGGTATGTCTGCAGACGCGTATCACATTACAGCTCCGCATCCGGATGGATTGGGCGCGCTGAACGTGATGAAGAACGTGCTGCGCGATGCCAACATCAAGCCAGAGGAGGTAGACTACATCAACGTACATGGTACATCCACACCGCTTGGAGACATCAGCGAAGTGAAAGCCATTGAAACTGTGTTTGGTGACCACGCCTATAAGCTCAATATCAGCTCTACCAAATCCATGACAGGTCACCTGTTGGGCGCGGCTGGTGCTATTGAGGCGATCGCGGCTATCATGTCTATCAAGAACAGCCTGGTGCCACCTACCATCAACCACTTTACGGATGATGAAAGCTTCGACAACCGTCTGAACTTTACCTTTAACAAAGCGCAGGAGCGTGAAGTGAGGGTAGCGCTCAGCAACACGTTCGGCTTCGGTGGACACAATACTTCCGTTTTATTCCGTCAATTTATCGACTAAGTGTTTGGTCCTATAAAACCGGTACGGCGCTTCTATCACAGCCTATTTACCAAGGATAGAGAGTTAGTGCGCGCCATCTCCGGGATTATTGGCAGCACGCCGGATAACATACGCCTGTACAAACTGGCGCTCACACACACGTCCTTTGCGCGGCAGAACCTGGCTAGCAAGCACGATACGAATGAGCGACTGGAGTTTTTGGGCGATGCGGTACTCGGAACGGTAGTGGCAGAACTGCTATTCAAGAAATTTCCTTACGAAGACGAAGGCTTTATGACAGAGATGCGCTCACGGATTGTCAACCGTGAGTCACTCAATCATATTGCCATCAAAATTGGGTTGAACCTGCTCGTGAAAGTAGACACTTCAAGTGGGCAGACTTCACGTCATAAATCAGTACACGGCAATGCGCTGGAGGCACTGGTAGGCGCCATATACCTGGACAAGGGCTATAGTACGACCCGTCAGTTTATATTGGGGAAACTCATTAAACCACATGTAGACCTGCACAAACTGGTCAACACTACCTCCAACTTCAAGAGTAAGCTCATCGAGTGGGCGCAAAGCCAGAATGCTGATATCCGGTTTGAGATCGTCAACCGCAAAAACCAGGGCAATACGACTGAGTTTACATGCGAGATCTTCCTTAATGACAAACCGGTAGCCGTGGGCGTAGGGCTCTCCAAAAAGAAAGCTGACCAGGCTGCTGCCGAAAAGGCGTTGGAAGTCCTCAATATCAGCTGAGGCTGGTTTCTATCAGTGAAAATATCGGGGCAGCCAATTAATGCGATCATTTTAGCCCCTCCTTCTCTAACCCGGCTTTCACTTTAACTCTGTTGCTCAAACAGAAACTGCCCATCTTCGCATCATTCCCAGTTCTGGGCTTCTGATATTTGTTCCAGCACTGTGCCATACCTATACCTGAACTGGCTCTACAGGCCACAGGCTATACCTGTTCAGAGTATAACGGTTCTTTATTTGGCTGCCAAAGCTTAACTTGCTTCCGTATTGTTGCGTTAGAGAACACACTATGGAAGAAACTAGACTGATACTGGCTGGGGCTGCCCTTAATCAGACCCCACTCGACTGGGAAGCCAACCTCCTTAATATACGATCAGCTATTATCGAAGCAAGCACCCGAAACGTGGATATCCTGCTGCTGCCCGAGCTTTGCATTACTGGTTACGGCTGTGAGGATATGTTCCTGCACCCCTGGTTTGCTGAAGAAACATTCGAAAAGCTGCTCCAGGTAAAAGAGTGGTGCGATAACATGACCGTGTGCCTGGGTGTGCATGTGATCATCGGGCAGGATGTTTTCAACACAGCCTGCGTTATCAAAAACAAAGAGATCCTGGGCTTTACGGCTAAGCAGTTTCTGGCCCGCGATGGCATACACTACGAGCCGCGCTGGTTTACGCCATGGCCGGCAAACGTGGTCGAAGAATTTGAAATGAAGGGGAAGCGCTACCCGATTGGCGACATCGTGTACGAAGAGAAAGGCGTGAAATACGCCTTTGAAATATGCGAGGATGCCTGGCGAACTAACCGCCCCGCCGAGCGCCACATGCCGAAGGGTGTGCAACTGATCCTGAACCCAAGCGCGAGTCATTTTGCCCTGAGCAAGACTGACCTGCGTCACCGCCTTGTAGTAGAAGCCTCTCAAAAATATCAATGTGCCTACCTGTATGCCAACCTGCTAGGCAACGAGTCAGGCCGTGTGATTTTTGATGGGGAGGTGCTCATAGCCCAAAACGGTAAGTTGATTCGACGCAACGAGCTGCTATGCTTCAAAGACGTGGACCTGGAATGCGCAGAGGTATGCTTCGGGCCTAACCCGGAAATAACTGAAACGATCGAGTACCTGCCACCCATTGATGAGAATGCCGAACTGATTGCTGCATTGAGCCTAGCGCTGTTTGACTACATGCGCAAGAGTCGCAGTCGGGGCTTTGTGCTGTCGCTGAGCGGCGGTGCTGACTCGTCGTGCTGTGCGGTGGCCGTGGCCGAAATGGTGCGCCGGGGTGTTGACAGTCTGGGAGTGACTGGTTTTGTTACCAAAGCCCGCATGTTCTCGCTGCAGGATGCCGAGTATTTTGAATCACTGCCACAGGAGCATGTAGTAAAAGAGCTGGTAGGACGTATGCTTACCTGTGCGTATCAGGGCACCGTCAATTCCTCTGATGCCACCTATACCAGTGCCAAGGAACTGGCGGAGTCGATCGGGGCAGTGTTTTACGACTGGACCATCGATGATGAAGTGCGCGGCTATACCTCCAAAATAGAAGGTGCCCTGAAGCGGGAGCTGACCTGGGAGCAGGATGATGTGACCTTGCAGAACATACAGGCACGGGTGCGTGCCCCTGCCATCTGGATGCTGGCGAATATTAAAAACGCCTTGCTACTGGCAACCTCCAACCGAAGCGAAGCCGCGGTAGGCTACGCTACCATGGATGGCGACACGGCCGGTAGTATCTCCCCAATCGCAGGTATAGACAAAGCTTTTATCCGTCAGTTCCTGATCTGGATGCAGGAGGAACTCGGCTACCTCGGACTGGACTATGTGAATAACCTGCAGCCTACGGCCGAACTGCGCCCTTCGTCTGAGAATCAGACGGATGAAAAGGACCTGATGCCATACGAAATCCTGAACATGATCGAGCGCCTGGCCTGGTACGACCGTCTGTCACCACAGCAGGTAATCGATCAACTAGAGAAAGAGAAGGTAGCGCCAGTAAAATCAATCAAGGGATATGTGCACAAGTTCTATACCTTGTGGTCACGCAATCAGTGGAAACGTGAGCGCTACGCCCCAGGCTTCCACCTTGATGACTACAACCTGGACCCTCGCAGCTGGCTGCGCTATCCGATCCTGAGCGGCGGCTTTAGGGAGGAGCTTGGCAAATTGAAATAGGTCGGACATTAACATCAATACAAGGCATCATCTTATACCTGAAAGACCGGGGTGGGATGATGCCTTCTCCTTTTGTGGCTATACCTGTGGATAAATATCCCTGTACCTGTCTGGTGCCGGTTTTTTAGCATTGCGAATTATTGTAACTTTGGCAGAACCATACCTTTGTATATGAGCATTCTGAACTATATCACATGGGATGTAAGTCCTTCAATCTTTTCTATCGGCTCCTTTGAAGTGCGCTGGTACGGACTCCTGTTCGCACTGGCTTTTGTGTTCGGACAACGCATCCTGACCAAAATCTATGTAGCTGAGGGCCGCACAGAAGGCGATGTGGACGTGATCACCCTTTACATGATCATTGGCACCGTAGTCGGTGCACGCCTGGGCCATACCCTGTTTTACCAGCCTGAGTATTACCTGAGCAACCCGATCGAGATCCTGAAGATATGGGAAGGCGGATTGGCCAGTCATGGCGCAACCATCGGTATTTTGCTGGCCCTGTGGCTATTCAGTCGCAAGCACAATTTCGATTACATGTGGGTTTTGGATCGGATCGTGATCGTAGTGGCGCTAGGTGGCGCACTTATCCGACTGGGTAACCTGATGAACTCTGAGATTTTTGGTCGTCCAACGGATCTGCCGTGGGGCTTTATTTTTGTGCGTCAGAGCGAATACTCGCATGTACCACGCCACCCTACGCAGCTTTACGAGTCGTTCAGCGTATTCCTGCTGTTTGTGCTTCTCTACTGGCTCTGGAAGAAATACAAAGAGGCCCTTCCGAAAGGTTTGCTGTTCGGTATTTTCGTAACGGCCCTTTTCACTTTCCGCTTCCTGGTAGAGTTTCTGAAAGAAGTACAGGTAGAAAAAGAGGCGACGATGGTGCTGAACATCGGGCAGCAATTGAGCATCCCGCTGATCATTATCGGTCTGTTCATACTTTTCAGAGTATGGCGTAACCCGAAACCTGCCTTACCTGGCGGGAAGCCAGCAAGAGAAGCAGTCCGCAAATAAGTTTTATTCAAGATACCAAAACGGCCAGCAGCGATGCTGGCCGTTTTGTTTTACAAGTATATAGCGGCTTAGTTAAGGCTATACCTGAACAAGCCCCCGTCTTCACTGGTAATAACCAGCGTGCTTTCGTTTTCAAATGCTACAGCCTCAGTTTGCCCGGCTTCCTTGATGCTCACTTTCTGATAGTCTCCTTCATAAAATGCACCTGGATTGCTGACGTTGCGGAAGATGTGCAGTCCTCCTTCGCTTACGAGTGCCACGGTACTGCCATCAGCGCTGCTGGCTGCGCCGGTCACAGGCACACCAAGCTTGTGACTGCCCAGCAGTCTGGCTTTGTACTGCCCGCCGCTGTCAGGAAGCTCGTATACCTTAGCTGTTTGTTTTCTACCTCTGTCCTTTGATACCAGGTATAGCCTGCCGCCTTGCCAGAAAATAGCTTCCACATCGTAGTTCATGTCTTTTTTTGATGGCGGGAAATCCTTCTGGTCCTCGTAGGTGAAGCGAATGGCCTCAATCTGATCAGGCTTGTCGAGCTGTAGCTTGTAGATGGCCAGTTCCTTTCGCTTGTTATTGTTGTTGCCTGTGTCGGCTATGTAGATATTTCCTTCGCTGTCACGAGCCAGATCCTCCCAGTCCACATTAGGTAAATTCAACTTAATGGTCTCAACTAGCTTACCTTTCTGATCAACAACATAGAGGTGTGGCTTGTTACCCGCGTCATTGTGTGTGATGTAGGCACTTCGCTCAGGTATAAATTCAACACCGGAGCTTTCACTAACTGGAGAAGGGAGTCTGGCCAGTCTGACCAGTTTGCCGGCAGTAGCTGAGGCATCCGTGGCTTTGTCACCTGGTCGTCCTAAAAAGTAAAACAGGGCCACCATAGCAGGTATAAAAAAGGCAAGTATTTTCAACATGAGCTTCATAGGGTTCTTTAAAAAGATAAGTAGCGCTTTGATATAACGGAAAGCAAAAGCCTGTGGTTGCGTACAAGTTGGAAATACCTGTTTTTAAGACGGATTCATGCTGATCAAAGAAAGAGATGGAAATAAAAAAGATAAAGGAAACCTGCCTGTATGTAACCGATCTGGAGCGCAGCCGCCAGTTTTATAACGGTAAGCTGGGGCTGGCTGTGATCGGAGAGGTGAAAGACCGTCATATATTTTTCAGAGCAGGAGAGTCGGTATTACTCTGCTTTCTGCCAGAGGCATCAAAGCTCGGTGGTACATTGCCTCCACACTTCGGATCTGGTCAGTTGCACCTGGCTTTCGAGGTAAGCCGGGGAGAATATGAAAGCTGGAAAAGCAAAATTAAGGATGCAGGTATAGCAATAGAGCAAGAGTATGACTGGGGGCGTGGTTACCTTTCGTTCTACTTCCGAGATCCCGACCAGCACCTGCTCGAAGTGGTGATGGAAGGGATGTGGGAAAAGAACTAGCAGTAGTATACTCTCTAGTCATAACACTCAATTAATTGCGCACGAGTTGCTCTTGCTCTTTGATTTTCTCCGCATGCAAGCCTGCAGGATATGGTGTTTCTCTTTGGACTGTCTTCATGCCAAACGGTAGTCGGAGCCAGTTTAAAGGCATGATCAGATACTTGATTAGCAGAAAGCAAATGATAAAAGTGCTTAAGCTGATAACTGAAAACTTGAGACCGATGCTCCAGTCTGCTTGCAGCAGGTAATATCCCAATGCCACAATGACGGTCTGGTGCAGTATATAGAACGGGTATACCATCTCATTAGCTTGTGCCAGAAACTTATGTTTCAAGTTAAGGTG
>NZ_AKIS01000173.1:0-15157 GCF_000277005.1 Pontibacter sp. BAB1700
AAAACAACTATAATTAATAATAGCTTTATTCCACACATTTATACATATATAGAGGAATTTGAACATGGTAATCCAGCTTTAACAAATAAAAAAGAGGAATTTTTAGGTAAAGGTGATTTATCAAGGTTAACACTAGATTATGTGAATAGAGTTAGTCTAAGTAACAGTCAGTCGGTTCCTCATTATATGAAAAGACAGTTTAATAAACGCTCGTCACCATGGAAAAGAATTATCAATAGTAAAATACAACGACTGAAAAATTTAAAATCCATATTAAGGGGAGTAAAAAATAATTATTTAAAAGTTAAATTAAAGGAAGAGTATATAAGATCAACTTCGGGGCCTAATCTTGAAGAAGACTATATTTTTGTAGCATTGCATTTCCAGCCAGAGAGAACTACTATGCCTCAAGGAGGAATATTTGCTCAACAGTGGCTTATTATAGACATGCTTTCGAAAACTATTCCAAGTGGATGGAAAATTTATGTAAAAGAACATCCTTCGATGTTCATGATTGGACCTGAACCAGTTAGGAGGCATGAGCTTTATAAAATTCTCAAGAAATACAGCAATGTTAAATTAATTGATTTAGATGTTGATTCCTTCACATTAATAAAGTCTTCTAAGGCTGTAGCTACAGTAACAGGAACTATAGGATTCGAATCTTTGATTCATGGAGTACCAGTCTTAGCTTTTGGATTTCCTTCATATATGGGGCTAAAAGGTGTTTTCAAAATTTCAAATTTGAAAGAATTGTATTTCTGCAGTCGATCAAATTGCAAAAGGTATAACATTAGAAAGAGAAGATTTAATAAGCGATTTAAAGCAACTTGAAAATGCACCAAACTCTTACGTGTACCAAGGAGATCAAGATGTTCGTCAATACACTATTAGCGGACAGCCGCAAGCTGATGTGTTAAAACTAGTTTTAAATGATTATTTGTAGAGTATGAAGTATAATTTTATTATAACTAAACTTAAGACTACCAATGTCGGTAATCAGGCATTAACACAAGAACTGATTGATATGTTTATAGAGCAAAACCCGTATGAGAACTTCATATTTGAAGGTAGACCAATGGGTTTAGATGGCTATACTATTGATAGATTAGAAAATAATCAGGAGCCTATACATTTATTTGAGAAGTGGGCAAGGAACATAGCAAATAGTACAGTACGTGATTTGTCAGCTTTTACTTTAAACCAAGAAAAGCCTACAGTAAGTTTAGTGAATTTTTCTGCCGAAGATGCTGCTTTGGAGAGTTTGAAAGCAAAATATCTAAGGCCAGTTAAACGGTATTTAAGCAGATACATCGTTTATAACTCTGTGTATAAAAATAGATTGGCAAAGATTAAAGGCGCTAAAACATTAATCTATAGCGGAGCAGGAGAAGTAGGTGATAACAATGTGTTTTTGAGACAGTTACTAGAGATAAGGGTAGCACAACTCTTGGGTCTCAAAACAGCAATTGTAAACCAATCAGTAGTGCTTAAAACCAAATTGTTTCATCAACTTACGGGCCACGTATATGGCAAACTTGATCAACTTGTAGTTAGAGGGCAAATATCAAAAAATAATTTAATTAGTTATGGTGTTGACGGTTCCAAAATAAAATTAGCTCCGGATACAGCATTTAAGACCAAAGAACCAAAGGCAGATAGAGCAAAGGTACTTGCGAACACATTTAATATTAATGAAAAAACAGTAGGTATCAACATTACAAATTGGTTTAAAACAGACTTCGTTAAGCTTGAAAAAGCTATAAATTTAATCAAGGCAAAAGGGTTTAGACTAATCTTTATTACTAATGAACCATTTGAAGACCGTAATCTGGGCAAAATTTTCGAAGAAAAATTTGATATTCCATTTATAACTGAAAAGTTGCACTATCAAGATTATGCAGCACTGCTTTCTAATCTTGATATGCTAATTAGTGCAAGATTACATACCAATGTTTTAGCACTAACAGCCAAGACAAAGGTGATACCCATAGAAGGGAATGTATTTAAAACTACAGAGTTACTCCAACTTGCTCAGTATCCTATCACTGTAATTGATTCTACTATTGAAGGATGGGAGGATAAATTATTTTTGGAATTAAGCAAAGTTTTTGATGAAGAATATGACTTTAAGAGTTATTTCGAAAACGTATTTCCCAAAATACAGGGAAATGTACTTACAAATTCAAACTGGTTAAATGTGCAGTAGTCCCAAAAAAGTATTATTTGTAATAGATACGCTGGAAATAGGTGGTACAGAGCAAAGCTTACTCGAAAACACTTCCAGATTTAGTAGCCTTATTCCGATAATCTGTCACCTGTACCAAGGAGAAACTTTAAAAGAAAATTTTATAAAAAAGGGTATTAAGGTTTATTCGATTGGTATTAACTCAAAATTTGGATTTTTTCAAGCTTTTAGAAGACTTTCTGGGATAGTAGAAAACGAGAATCCACATTTAATAGTTGGCTACTTAACAAGGTCAGAGTTAATTGCTAGAGCGGTAGCAAAGCGATATTCAATACCTGTAGTTGGTACATTCGTTAGTGACCTATATTCTGCTAAATATAATGAGAAATTAAAATGGAGTTCTAAGCTAAAAGTTAAAGGGTTTAAATATCTTAATAAGTTTAGTACAAGCATTTGCTGTGGATTTATAGCCAACTCACAAGGAATAAAAGATGCTAATTCTGAAGCATTAGGGGTCTCAAAAGAGAGAATTGAAGTAATATACAGAGGTAGATCAAAAGATAAGTTCAAATTCAAAGAAAGGACTACTATTGATAGGGCTATGATTAAATTCTTAAATATTGGCAGATTGTTTCCTGTAAAAGGACAGAGAGAGCTAATATTAGCCTTTAAAGAATTTAACTCAATTGTTAAAAACTCATCTCTAGACATTATTGGAGATGGTCCGATCAAATCAGAGCTTAAAGAGCTTATAAAGCAAAATGAATTAGACAATAAAGTTCGTCTATTAGGTGCTAGATATGATATTCCTGAATTGATTCAGGAATATGACTGCTTTATATTTCCATCGCATAGTGAAGGCTTTAGCGGTTCTGTAATTGAGGCAATGTTTTCTGGCCTCCCTGTACTCGCAAGTGATATTGGTCCAAATAAAGAAGCGATTCAACATCTAGTGACAGGATATCTTTTTGAGAGAGGTTCTGAAAATGCAATATTGGAGGCTATGTTTTGGTATAATGAAAATAAAGCATTAGCGCAAGCATATGCTAGTCTTGCTAAGAAGCAAGCCGAGCTGAAATTCGAATTAACAAATATCGCCGCAGATTTTGAAAATTATCTAACGCAAAAGATTAATTTATAAATTGAAAATACTTCAAATTATACAAAGACCGCAACTTAGGGGAGCTGAAGTTTTTACATGTCAATTATCAACTCATCTTATTGACCAAGGAATCGAGGTTGTAATTGTTTTTCTATTTGCAGGAAAAGGAAAAATACCATTTAATGGTAAGATTATAAATGCCAACGCAAATGAGAGGAACAAGCTTTTTGATTATTCTGGTTGGAAGAAGCTTAGTCAAATTATAAAAGAAGAGGCTCCATCCATAGTACAAGCCAACGCTGCTGATACACTTAAATATGCAGTTCTATCCAAGTTAATTTTTAAATGGGATCAGCCAGTTATATTTAGAAATGCAAGTATTGTTAGTCTTTATTTAAGATCTGTACTACAAAAGAGCTATAATAGCTTTCTCTACAAGCACGTAAGTAAAGTAATTTCTGTAAGCGAGCAGTCAAGACAGGACATTATTAAATTGTTTCCGCATTTAGTCGACAAATCGTTAACAATACCCATAGGGGTAGAGGAGGTAGCTACCTCTGAAATAAATCCATTTATTGGTTTTGAAAACAAAACTAATATAGTTCATGTAGGAGGCTTTACATTTGAAAAGAATCACAAAGGGCTTCTAAGGATTTTCAGTAAGGCAGCTAAAGACAATCCAAACTTACATCTATGGATGATAGGGGACGGACCTTTAAAAAAGGAAATTGAAGAAATTGTAAGTGAGATGCAAATTCGTGATCAGGTTCACCTAGTTGGATTTGTAGGTAATGCACAAGATTATATTTCATTTGCGGAGTGCTTAGTTTTGCCAAGTATAATAGAAGGGTTACCAGCTGTAATTATTGAAGCAATGGCCTTAAGAACACCTGTTGTAGCTTATAATGTAGGTGGAATTAAAGAAATATTGTCAAATGATAAAACAGGGTGGCTGATAGAGAAAGATGATGAAGAGTCATTTAGCGTTATGATTAATGAAGCATTAAAGTCTAATCCAGCCAGAAAACAAATTATTGATCGGGCCTTCGAAGAGGTCCAGTTAAATTACTTAAACTCAAAAATAGCAGCTAAATTCCAGTCAGTTTATAAAAGTTATGTAAGCTAAATATACGCTTGCAATTTTTTTCGAACCATAGCCTAGGGCATAATGAAATTTAATTTTCAAAAAAATATATTAGGGTATTTTCAATTTTACTATAGTGTAGTAGGCTACAGAATCATTTTGTACATGATTCTAAGTGTGCTGGTGAGCTTTATGGATGGGCTTGGGCTGGCGATGTTTATGCCACTTCTACAATCGGTCAGTGACGGAGACGTTAATGCAGGCAAAGAATCTTTAGGATATCTTCATTTTATAACATCTTTTGTAACAAACCTAGGTTTTGACCTCTCTTTAACAGTAGTATTATTCTTATTAATAACTCTTTTTCTTTTCAAAGGGCTATTTAAAATTTGTGCAGGTTAACTATCAAGTAAAAATTCGCCACTTATTTGTCAGTAGAGTTAGAAACCATCTTGTGGATAATTTACAACAGCTAACATATGAGGGTTTTCTGAAATTGGATGCCGGCAGAATACAGAACTCACTACTAGGTGAAGTTCAGAGGCTATTTCAATCTATGTCAGCATTTTTAAATTCCACACAAACATCAGTGATGCTAATTACTTATGTTTTTTTAGCTTTTCTTGCTAACTATCAGTTCGCATTTTTTGTAGCAATTGGAGCAGGATTATCAAATCTGATATATAGATCCATTTATAGAGAGACTAAAAGTGCTTCTGTAGATCTTTCAAAAAAGGGAGATAATTTCAATGGGTATCTAGTTCAAGCTGTTCAAAACTTTAAGTATTTAAAGGCAACAAACAACTTTTCAGTATACTCGAAGAAATTAAAGGCTGTCATAGCAGAGACGGAGGATTTAAATAAAAGAATTGGGTTTTTGAATTCAATAACTTTAAGTGTAAAGGAGCCAATAATAATTATTATCGTAGCAGTAGTTATCTTGCTTCAAATCAAAATAATGGGCTCTAATCTAAGTTCCATTCTGTTGAGTTTACTGTTATTCTATAGAGCATTAAGTTTCTTGATGGTAGTCCAAAATTGGTGGCAAACATTCATACAAAATGTGGGGGGGATTCATGCAACTTCAAGCATTTCGAATGAGATGGCTCAATGGAAAGAACAGACTAGTCATCAGGACTTTGATTCTAAAAGAACAGACATAAAAGTTAAGGGAGCCTTTTTCTCATATGGAAGGAAACGAGTTTTAGATGATGTTAATATAGTTATTCCAAATAAATCTACAGTTGCTTTTATAGGTGAAAGCGGTTCCGGGAAAACTACGTTAGCAAATTTACTTTGCGGCTTAATAAAACTCGATGAAGGTGGGGTATTTATTAATGATATTAACTTAGAGGAATATAATATTGCTTCCTATAGGAGCCGAATTGGTTATATCTCGCAAGAACCTGTTATTTTCAACGATAATATTTATAATAATATTACCTTTTGGGCACCTAGAAATATTGAAAATTTAAATAAGTTTTGGAGGGCTGTAGAATTAGCATCATTAAAGGAATTTATTAATGATAGCCCTGAGCAGGAATTAACTGAGGTTGGTGACAATGGAATGCTTATTTCAGGAGGCCAAAAACAAAGAATTTCTATAGCCAGGGAGCTATATAAAGACGCAGAATTATTGATTTTGGATGAAGCAACTTCAGCTCTTGATTCAGAAACTGAAAGTTTAATAAAAGAGAATATCGATAAGTTGCATGGACAGTATACCATTGTTATTATTGCTCATCGTCTGGCAACAATTAAAGAGGCAGATTTGATTTATCTTTTGGATAAAGGCAAAGTTATTGGATCTGGTACTTTTGCAGATATGTTAACTACTTCATCGAAATTCAGGAAAATGGTTTCTTTACAAGAAGTTTCAGTTTAAAATATAAAGGTATTGGCCTCAAAAATAAAAGTACTTCACTTAATTAAATCCTTAGGACGAGGCGGTGCAGAAATGTTATTGCCTGAAACTTTGAAGGTGCATAATCGGAAGGAATTCGATTTCCATTTTGCTTATTTCCTGCCTTGGAAAAACCAGATGGTTATTGCCATTGAAGCTTTAAATGCTAAGGCTGTCTGCTTCGAGGCGAATAACAATCTGCAGATGTTTCATCGGGTAGGAGAGATCAGCCGCTATGTGCAGGAACATCAGATTGACGTTATCCATAGCCACCTTCCTTGGGCTGGGATAATTGCCCGGCTGGTGGGGAAAAGGACAGGAATACCAATAGTTTATACAGAGCATAATAAGTGGGAGCGTTATAATAAGATCACTTATTGGCTGAATAAACTCAGCTTTGGCTGGCAGAACGCCGCAGTGGCAGTATCGGATGACGTACAGCAATCTATTCGGAAAAATGCCAATGCCAATTTCCAGAAGCTTGTGCTACCTGCTGTGCAGAAACCCAGAATTAATGGGAAATCACATCAACCATACCTGCTCAACATCTTGAATGGTGTAAATACAGCACACTTTGTGCGGGATAAGCAAGCGGGCCTACAGATACGTCAGGAATTAGATATACCGGCTAATGCTCCTGTAATCGGCACCGTATCTGTATTTCGTTTTCAAAAACGCTTGGATGTGTGGATAGAGATTGCTGCTGATATCCTGAAAAGAGTGCCCGAGGCACATTTCATAATTGTCGGTGACGGTCCGCTAAAGGAAGAACTGCTGGCTAAAAGAAAGTCCTTCGGTATAGAAGATCGTCTGCACATGCCCGGACTCAAAAGCAATGTAAAGCCCTACTTCAGCGCCATTGACATTTACATGATGTCCTCCATCTTCGAAGGGTTACCCATCGCCTTACTGGAAGCTATGAGCTGTGGTTGTGCTGTAATTAGTACGAGAGCAGGTGGTGTAGGAGAAGTGGTTGAGGAAGGTAAAAGCGGCTTGCTTTGCGAAGTGGATAACTATATGAAGCTGGCTGATTATGGCGTGCAGCTACTGCAAAACCTGGAGCAGAGCAAAGCCCTCGCAGCTGGTGCCCGTCAACGGGTGCAGACCGACTTCAGCATAAATAAAATGGCAAAGCAGCTGGAAGAGTTGTATTTGTTTTTGAAAGAGGAGAGGGAGAACTCTAAATAACACACCCCTGCCCCTCTCAAGCGGGGAACCTCATGCAAGATTATTTATTTCCTTTAACAGGTATCTGAAGAAAAAATCCCCGCTTGAGAGGGGCAGGGGTGTGTTTACAACTGATAAGAAACCATGCAAATAAGAAAAGGAACGAAAGCAGATATACCAGCTATTGTAGAATTACTGAAATCTTCTTTAGGAGAAGGGCTGATCCAGAAGTCCGAGGGGCTGTGGAACTGGAAGCATGTGGAGAATCCCCATGGGGCATCGCCAGTGCTCGTTGCTGAGGCTGACGGGCAGGTAGTAGGTGTGCGAGCATTTCTACGTTGGCAATGGCAGTACAAAGGACAGGTGCTGCAGGCAATACGGGCAGTCGATACAGCTACACATCCTGATTTTCAGGGAAAGGGCATTTTCAAGAAGTTGACGCTACAGGGGCTGGAAGATGCTAAAAGGCAGGGGATACACTTGGTCTATAATACTCCTAACGAGAGCAGCAAACCAGGATATCTAAAAATGGGTTGGATAGAAATGGGGCGTATGACCTTAAAGTTAAAGGTTAATCCACTTGTCTATAAACAGCATACTTTACCGGCATTGCCTGAGCAGGACTGGAATAAATTATCAGATCTTCTGCCCAAGCTTTCAAATCCTATAGCAAAGGCAGATCAGGTACAGACGCTTTTAAGTCCGGATTACGTAAAATGGCGTTACCAAGATAATCCTTTATTTGATTACTACTTCCTATCTGATTATCAGTCTTACGTGTTATTCTGCCGCTTTAAGCCATATGGCTTCGGCCAAGAAATGCGAGTAGTTGATTTGTTGATAAATGAGGAGAGTTTTGATAGAAACGCTAAAAAGAGATTATCAAATTCCTTCCAGCAAATTAGCAAGAGTTGTTTTCTGACTTCTGCCTCTGGGAGGCACTTTAAGTTAGTAGATAGTGTTTATCCTAGCATGGGTTTCATACCTGTGGTTGATAAGGGACCTATTGTGACATTGCGGAATGTTAATTTGCAAGAGGAGGCATTTACTGAATTAAGCAGACAGGAAAGTTGGGGCTATACCTAGGGGATATGGAGTTATTTTAGAATGTTTGGAGCTGTTTTACTTATCTTACTGCTTTTTTTACTAAGCCAATCTTTAGTTTCCTTTCTAAGAAAGCAACATCCTTTTTTAAATGTGAGGCTATTAAATGCTCTGTATTGGTGGCATATTCTGTTTGCGTTAATATATTATTTGTATGCCTCCTTTAATCCTTCTGATTCAAAGGCATATTTCAATCGTCCAAAAATCACTGAAAAGTCATGGTTAGATATTTATGAAACAGGGACAAGATTTATAGATTTTTTGGCTTATCCTTTCGTGAATATACTAAGCTTTAGCTATGAGATGGCTATGGTTCTTTTTGCTTGGCTTGGATATATTGGGTTTTTTATACTTTTACATTTTCCTGAAGGAAAATGTAAAAGTGGTGCTAAAATATAAAGGCTATGATTTGTTAATGTTGCTACTTTTCTTGCCTAATATGCATTTTTGGACATCCTCTTTAGGAAAAGGCGCACTTATTTTTTTAGGTATAGCAATGTTTACTTATGCTTTAGCTGCTCCTCAAAAACGATGGGTCACATTAACTATTGGAGCATTAATAGTTTATCATATTCGTCCTCATATGTTTTTGTTCTTAGGCGTTGGTGCAGTAGCAGGTTATATTACAGGTAGTGAAAGAGTACCTTTGTATCAGAAAATACTAATTTATGTAGTATTCATTGGTGGCCTTGGAGTTATGTACGATAGCATTCTCGCTTTTGCAAATCTGAATGAAGATGATGTAATCGGAAGCTTTCAAGATTTTTCACACCTCCAGGCTGGACGTCTTAGCAGTGCAGGTTCAGGTTTGGATATAACTAGCTACCCTCTTCCTTTGAAGCTTTTTACCTTTTGGTTTCGACCTTTGTTTTTTGACGCACCTGGTGCTCTAGGATTGTATATATCATTTGAAAACCTTTTTTACTTACTTCTAACATGGAAACTTATAGATAGAGATTTCATACCATTTATCATAAAGTCTTCTTCATTAGTGAAAATGAGCTTAGTGACTTTTATATCTTCTTCCATAGCACTTTCGATGGTAATGTCAAATCTTGGAATAGTTATTAGACAGAAGAGTATGGTGATGTATTTTCTTTTTTTTGTAATACTGTCATTTATGGAATATAAGAAAAAGAAGAAAATCTCTTTATTTCAGTTGAAGAAGAAAAAGATGGAGGAGCAGGAGCGGTTAAGTGGGTATACTACTGCGGCTGTATCATAATACTATAACCCACCCCTGCCCCTCCGAGGAGGGGAATTTCACATGAAAGAATCCCCTCTTGGGAGGGCAGGGGTGGGTTAAGTGCATTATCCCCAAAAAATTAGAATGATCAAAGATATACCTGTCTTCACCATCTCCCTGGACTTTGAACTGTATTGGGGGATATTTGATAAAGTACCTTTAGCAGATCGGAAGCAATACTTTGCAAATACGCTTAGAGTAATACCGGAAATGCTCTCGCTTTTCGAAAGCCAGCAGATACAGGTGACCTGGGCTACGGTGGGTATGCTCTTTGCTAAAGATTGGAGTGACTGGACTAACGCTGTACCTGCACTCCGGCCTTCGTATCATGACAACCAACTCTCTGCTTACCGGCTAAAGGAGGAGTTTGGCCGTGATGGCAGCCTAAAAGATTTCTTTTTTGCGCCGGAGTTGGTGCAGCAGATTCATCAGACGCCTTACCAGGAGATGGCTACCCATACCTTTGCGCACTACTACTGCCAGGAAGCTGGACAAACAGTGGAGCAGTTTCGGGAAGACTTGCGGGCTGCGCAAAGTATAGCGAAGCGGCAGGGGGCGAAGTTGGAATCACTTGTCTTCCCGCGTAACCAGTTTAACAAGCAATACTTGCGTGTCTGCCGCGAAGAGGGCATAAATGCAGTCCGTTCTAACCCCAGTGACTGGTTCTGGAAGCAAACAGTAGAAGATAAACTTTCGAAGCGGATCTTCCGGACAGGTGATGCTTATCTGCCCCTTGGCAAGCGAACATCTTACCCACTTTCTTCGCTTAAAATAGAAGATGCGCTACCGTTATCTATACCTGCCAGTCGTTTCTTAAGACCGGTTGATGGTAAGAGAGACATCCTGAACAAACTGCGTCTAAACCGCATCTTGTCCGAAATGACTGTATCTGCCAAACGCAAAGAATGCTATCACCTCTGGTGGCATCCCCACAATTTCGGTAGCCACCCTGTACGCAGTATGGCTGATCTGAAGATTATCATCGATCATTATAAAAAGCTAGAGCAGCAATATGGGATGCAAAGCATGAGTATGCGGAGTATTTATGAGTATGTAACCGGGAGGTAATTTCTTACCTTTGCACCCGAAAACAAATATAACCCAATGCCACCCGTACTTATCCGCATCACCACGGTACCACTCTCCCTCCAGAAACTGATCACAGGTCAGTTACCCTATATGCGCTCCAAAGGCTTTGAGCCTGTTATGGTGTCAGCGGCTGGACCGGAATCGGAGGCGGTGGTGCAGGAACAGGCTACACCCCTGATTGAGATCGTGATGACCCGCAAGATTACCCCGGTACAGGATATAAAGGCGCTTTGGCAATTTTACCGTCTCTGCAAAAAGCACAAACCAGCGATTGTGCATTCGCATACACCTAAAGCAGGTATTATCGGAATGCTTGGTGCTAAACTGGCTGGCGTGCCGGTGCGCCTGCATACCGTAGCTGGTCTGCCACTAATGGAAACAAATGGCAAAACCCGACAGGTGCTGGAGGCTGTAGAGAAACTCACTTACGCTTGCGCCACTAAGGTATACCCAAATTCGACTGTGCTGAAAGACTATATTCTGCAAAGCAGATTTTGCGGACCGGATAAAGTGAAAGTGATTGGCAACGGGAGCAGCAATGGCATTAATACAGCCTTCTTTCATAGGAGCCAACTGGATGCTGCTAAACTAGAAGAGTTGAAAGCGCAGCTGGGTATAAAGCCAGATGACTT
Source organism: Pontibacter sp. BAB1700 (assembly GCF_000277005.1). Classification (NCBI taxonomy): domain Bacteria; kingdom Pseudomonadati; phylum Bacteroidota; class Cytophagia; order Cytophagales; family Hymenobacteraceae; genus Pontibacter; species Pontibacter sp. BAB1700. The sequence continues at coordinate 11,516 of NZ_AKIS01000173.1, forward strand.
TGTGTTTGTATTTATCGGTCGTTTAGTAAAAGACAAGGGCATCCAGGAACTTGTCACTGCCTTTAAAAAACTGCAGGGAGAACATCAGCAGGTGAAGCTTTTGCTGGTTGGGCCTTTCGAGCAGGATCTTGACCCGATCGATGATAGCATCCTGCAGGAGATCGAAAATAACCCGGCCATTCTTTCCGTGGGTTTTCAGCATGATGTGCGGCCATACCTGGCCATCAGCCAGGCATTAGCTTTCCCTTCTTACCGCGAGGGTTTTCCCAATGTGCCTATGCAGGCCGGTTGCTTTGATTTGCCAAGCATTGTGACAGATATTAACGGTTGCAACGAGATTATCCAACATAGTGAAAACGGTTTAATCGTGCCGCCCAAGTCGATGGAGGAACTCTATACCGCCATGCTGACTTTTATAAACGATAAAGAAAGCTTTGCCTATATGCAGTCCCAGGCACGACGTATGATTGTGGAGCGCTACGAGCAGACACACTTCTGGGAGCTATTGTTACAGGAATACCAAGACCATTTAAAGCAACATGCAGCTGTATAACCGATATTTTAAACGACTGATCGATCTTGTGCTGAGTTTGACGGCCTTTATCGTGCTGCTTCCGGTCTTCCTGGTTGTAACGATCTTACTGGCTATTGCCAATGATGGCAAGCCCTTCTTCCTGCAGCCCCGTCCGGGCAAGGACGGACGCATCTTCCGGGTGATTAAGTACAAGACCATGAACGACCGTCGGGACGAGCAGGGCGAGCCCTTGCCGGATGCCGACCGCCTGACGCCAATTGGTGCTTTTGTGCGCAAAACCTCCCTCGACGAGATACCGCAATTGCTCAATGTCATAAAAGGAGATATGTCACTGATCGGCCCGCGCCCTTTATTAGTGGAATACTTGCCGCTTTACAACGAAGTGCAGCGCCGCCGCCACGAAGCACGCCCCGGCATCACCGGCTGGGCTCAGGTAAACGGTCGCAACGCCATCAGCTGGGAAGAGAAATTCCGTTATGATGTATGGTATGTGGATAACATCTCTTTTATGTTAGATGTGAAGATCATCTTCATGACCATCGGAAAAGTGTTTAAGTCGGAGGGGATCAGTGCGGAGGGTTCTGTGACGATGGAGCGGTTTAGGGGAACACCCCTCCCCAACCCTCCCCTAAGAACAGGGGAGGGAGTTGCCCGAAAGTAACTGTCATCCCCCTACCCCCTTCAAAGGGGGACTTTAGCTACTACTTCTCTGTCTGTCATCCAGAAAGGATCTTGGTTGCGGAGAGAATGGCTGTAACTATAATACACCCCTAGCCCCTCTCTTTGTAGAAGGCCGCTACCCCAGAGTGAATACTCGTGCAGTAAAGTCCCCCTTTGAAGGGGGTAGGGGGATGATATTCGTGCACAAGAATCCTGTAAATCCTTTAATCCTGTAAATCCTTGGGGTAGGGGCCCTATGTATAGATTCAGACAATTACCTTTCCAGATTTCTCATTACTTTCGAAATGAGAAACTGAGAATTCTTACCTTTGCACCTTCACTACAAACAGAAAAACTCATGTATCTCTACGGCGCGAGCGGACATGCGAAAGTGATCATCGACATCCTGCGAGATATGGGTATACCTGTTTTGGGAGCATTCGATATGAATCCGGCCCTAAAAGAAGTCGGCGGCATACCTGTACTAGGAGCTGAAATAGAAGAGGAGCTGGAGCAGCCGGTGATCATTAGCATTGGGGACAACTCCATACGCCGCCGCGTTGCTGAAAAGCTAGAGGTAGCCTTCGGCAAAGCCATTCACTCCACCGCAATCATTTCAACATCTGCCACCATTGCCGAAGGCACAGTGGTGATGCAGGGTGCCATTATCCAGGCCGACGCTACCATTGGCAAACATGCCATCATCAACACGGGTGCCAGTATTGACCATGACTGTCAGATCGGCGACTATGCCCACATCTCACCGGGGGCAGTGCTCAGCGGAAATGTACAGGTAGGAGAGGGCACGCATATTGGTGCCGGTGCCGTGGTGATCCCGAATCTGAAAATAGGCAAGTGGTGCAAAATAGGTGCGGGTGCTGTGGTGATACGCGATATACCTGATGGCGTCACTGCCGTGGGCAATCCGGCCCGAATCATAAAAGAACATCAGACAAACATATGAATTCAAAGATCTGGCTCTCTTCCCCGCACATGGGAACAAACGAGTTTAAAAACATCAAAGAGGCTTTTGATACGAACTGGATCGCGCCGCTTGGTCCGCATGTAGACGGCTTTGAGCGTGACCTGGCCGACTTCCTGGGCGAAGGCGTGCATGTGGCAGCCCTGAGCTCCGGTACAGCGGCACTGCACCTGGCGCTGATCATGCTGGGCGTGCAGGCGGGAGACGAGGTGATCTGCCAAAGCATGACCTTCTCGGCTTCAGCCAACCCGATCGCTTACCAGGGAGCTACGCCAGTGTTTGTAGATAGCGAGGACCGCACCTGGAACATGTCGCCGGACCTGCTGGAAACTGCCATCGAAGATCGCATTCGCCTGGGTAAAAAGCCAAAGGCGATCATCGTGGTGCACCTCTATGGTATGCCTGCTGAGATGGACCGCGTTATGGCCATTGCTGACCGCTTCGCTATACCTGTGGTGGAAGATGCTGCTGAGGCCTTGGTTCTACTTACAAAGGCCGCAAATTGGGTACCTTCGGGGCGATGAGTATTTTGTCCTTCAACGGCAACAAGATCATCACGACTTCTGGTGGTGGTGCGCTGGTTTCAAACAATGAAGCTTACATCAAGCAGGCCCGTTTCCTGGCCACGCAGGCCCGCGATGTGGCTCCGCACTACCAGCACTCACACATTGGCTATAACTACCGCATGAGCAATATCTGTGCTGCTATCGGGCGTGGACAAATGGACGTGCTGTTGGAGCGTGTGCAGCAGCGTCGTGCTAACTATACCTTCTATCAGGAGAACCTGGCTGCTATTCCTGCCATTCAGTTTGCGGAGGAGCCGAGTGGAGAATTCTATTCTAACCGCTGGCTTAGCACCGTGCTGGTGGATGATAGCCAGGGCGTGAGCAGGGAGGATATCCGGCTGGCGCTGGAACGGGAGAATATTGAGACACGCCCGCTCTGGAAGCCGATGCACCTGCAGCCTGTGTTTGCCAATGCGCCTTATTACGGCGACGGCACCAGCGAGCGTCTGTTCGACAAGGGGCTCTGCCTGCCTTCCGGATCCAACATGACTGACGAAGAAAGGGAGCGCGTACTTCAGGCTATCAAAGCCTGCTTTGCTAAATAGCCGCGACATTTAGAAAATAAAACAAAATCCACCTGCACCCCGATACCATTCGAAAAGCGCAGGTGGATTTTTTACGTATATGCTATTAGCTGTGCTACTTGAGGAACAGCAAGTTAAAAGCTGAACTTTTCAGATTTTTTGTGTAATTTTGGACGGCATCTATGTCTTTTTTATTGTGAAAGATATAAGTATGCTGGTGAAGTGTCGTTATGAACTAGTTAATGTGTAAACCGTTGAGTGAGTCCTAACGTAAGCTGGAAATTTGACTGGATAAAACAGGTATTAATTTAAATTAAAACGAAGACCAGCCTAACGCCGTAATCTAAGCTCTTCTCTACCCTGAGACTACCAGTA
>NZ_AKIS01000174.1:0-2412 GCF_000277005.1 Pontibacter sp. BAB1700
TGAACGATACCCTGCTGGACATTAAATCGGCTGACAAACCGGTGTTGCTGGTGTTCAACAAAATAGACCAGTACCTGGAGCAGCGGGAGCAGGAGATGCAGGAAGAAAGCGGGAATGATGAAGAAGGAGAGCATCATGTACGGCCTTCTATCGAGGATCTGAAAGCTACTTACATGGCGAAGATCCATGCCCCTGCCCTGTTCATATCAGCTACCAACCGTATCAACATCGATGAGTTGCGTGCCGAGCTGCAGCGCCGTGTAGCAGAAATTCATTTTGAGCGCTACCCAAACAACGTGTAAGCCATTTTTGAAACATCAGAAAGGGGGAATGGTCCGGCAAGGGCTGTTCCCTTTTTGTTTTCAAGGGCCTAATATACCTGTCTAACCTTCAGCTATACCTGCCAAGCCTTCCCCAAAGTCAATCTAAGCTCCATCCTCACAACAAATTTCCTTTGCTTTCAGTAAACACCTTGCATAGCAACCGTACTATGTACCTGGCATCTTGCTATACCTTTCTGAAAGAGATTTACCTTATGAAAACCTTATATATCATGCGTCATGCCAAATCCAGCTGGAAGTTCGAAGAGCTGAGCGACCATGACCGACCACTGAACAAACGCGGCCGCAACGACGCTCCGCTTATGGGGCAGGAACTGGCAGCCAACAATGCCCAGCTACAACTCATACTGTCGAGCCCTGCTGTGCGGGCGCTTACCACCGCCACGCTGGTAGCCCGCGAGCTCGATTACGATGCCGATGATATTGCAGTAAATGATCGTATGTATGGCGCAAGTGCCGAAGAGCTGCTTGAGATAGCCCGCGAAGCACCCGCCGATGTAGACAGCATGATGATGGTGGGGCACAATGAATCCATCTCAGAGTTTGCCAATATGCTCTCACCCAAACATGTGGCCAGCATGCCAACAGCCGGCGTAGTGGCCTTGCGCTTTAACTGCGACAGCTGGTATGACATCAAGCGTGACAATGCCGAGCTATTGTTCTACGATGTACCTAAAAACCACAAATAACATAGCACACCGGCATAGCTCACAGGTATAACCCCACACCTGGAAGCTATGCTCATACCTTTATCACATTGCGCCGCACCGGGCAACATACAAAACCATGGAAATTAATACCGAAGATAAAAAACCGACCACCACACCGCTGATCAACCGCGAACTCAGCTGGCTGGCATTCAACTACCGCGTGCTGCAGGAGGCCAAAGACCGCACCGTGCCGCTGCTGGAGCGTGTCAAGTTTATGGCTATCTTCTCGGCCAACCTCGACGAGTACTTCAAGGTGCGGGTAGCCACACTCAAGCGACTGATCAAGCTCAAAAAGAAAACCCGTGACAAACTCTCCGAGGATCCTGTCGATACATTCGATCAGGTGATGCAGGAAGTGAAGCGCCAGCAGGAGGAATTCGGGGAGGTGTTCAGAGAAGGCATACTGGCAGACCTGCGCCAGCATCATATCAACCTCCTCACCGAGAACGACCTGAACAAAACGCAACAGAAGTGGGTGCGCGAGTACTTTACCGAGCACATACAGCCGCACATCCTGCCGCTTCTGCTTGACGACACTGAGACGCACTTTTTCCTAAAGGACCAGACTGTATACCTGGGTGTGCATCTATTCGACCCTAAGAAGGAAGATCTGAAGCCCGAGCGCTTCTCTATGCTCGAAATACCCACCAAGAAGCATGGCAGCCGCTTTGTGAAGCTCCCTACAGTAGGCAAGCAACGTTACGTGATGTTCCTGGATGATGTGATTCGCTTCTGCCTGCCCGCGCTGTACCCCAACTACACCCGCTTTGAGGCACATGCCGTAAAGGTGTCGCGCGATGCTGAACTGGATATTGAGGAAGAAGTATCAGGCAGCCTGATGGCTAAAATCCAGAAGAGTCTGAAGAAGCGTGAAACGGGTTATCCAGCCCGCCTCCTGTATGACCCTGTCACACCAAAGCCAATGCTCGAAGCCATTATGGCGCACACGGGCATATCAGAAGACGAACTGGTGGAAGGCAGCAAGTACCATAACTTCCGTGACTTCTTTCAGTTCCCGGACTTCAACCTACCCGACCTCAAGTACACGCCACAGCCTACGCTGGTGCATCCGCTCCTGGAGCAGGAAGAAAGCCTGATTGAGGCCATGAAAAAGCGGGACTACCTGGTACACTACCCCTACCAGTCCTTTGGCTACGTGTTGCGCCTGTTCGATGAAGCTGCTAAAGACCCGAAAGTTACCGCCATGAGCGCTACCCTATACCGCGTAGCTGATAACTCAGCCATTGCTAAGTCGCTGGTAAAAGCTGCCAAGAATGGAAAACTGGTAACGGTAGTAGTAGAACTCAAGGCCCGATTTGATGAAGAGTCTAACATCTTCTGGGCAGGCAAGCTGCAAAAGG